>CAZDYR010000271.1:0-4068 GCA_964509625.1 uncultured Smithella sp.
GAACGCCGTATTTATCCGCCTGATGCCAGACGGTTTCCGACTGGGGCTCGACGCCCGCGACCGCGCAGAAAACAACAACCGCTCCGTCCAGCACGCGAAGAGAGCGTTCTACTTCAATTGTAAAATCCACATGGCCGGGTGTGTCGATAATATGAATTTCGGCATTCTTCCACGCGCAAGTCGTAACGGCGGATGTAATGGTAATACCGCGTTCCTGCTCCTGCGGCATCCAGTCCATCACCGCTTCGCCGTCATGCACCTCTCCCATCTTGTAGGATTTTCCGGTATAAAACAGAATCCGCTCACTGACAGTCGTTTTGCCCGCGTCAATGTGGGCAACAATGCCGATATTGCGCGTACGCGCTATTTTGGATTTGGGCGCCATAGCTGTATCAGTTTTTCTTTTCTTTGACCGACACGTAAAGATCCGGGTCCGGCCTGAAAGGATGAATCGTGGAGATATGGCCTCCAAGCGACTGCAATTCTTTGCCTTCCACGACTATTTTAACAGCTTTGATGTCCGGAACATTGGCGGTTAATGTATTGGTCAACGAATAAATAGTAACCATCTCCGCTGTGGACCCGCCGGGATGCCATTTGATCAAATCAGCGCTGAAGTTGATACGGGCCACACCGTCTTTGTCCAGTTGAACATCCCGCAGAGCTACTTTCGCCGGAAAGGTATTGACTTTTCCTGTCTTGGAACCATCAAGCAGTGCTTTGACCACTTCTTTTGCCTGGTCGGATGGATCTTCTTCTTTATAGACATAACGTTTTTCGGCAACCAGCAACCGTTCCTGAGTATCCGAAAAAAAGATTTCAATCTGTTTTTTGTCTTTCTTTTTCATGGCCTCCATATCAACGGGCGGAAACAAAGCGTTAAACAGAATGACAAAGAAAAGCACCAGCAATAAAACGACGCCGGCGATGATCGCGACGAGATAAGCAATCCGGGTGGATTTTTTTTTCTGCCTGTCTTTAAAATTTTCAGACCGGCGTTGCTTTTTTGTTGACATACGTCATAACTCCTCTAAAAAAACTGCGCCAATCTAGGGTATTTTTCTTTCACTGTCAAGCACAACAAGCTTCAGCAGTTAAAGAACTCTAATCTTCTTTTTAGCGTGAAGCTCGCTGATCCTTATAACAGAAACAGCCCGGGAAAAACTCCCGGGCTGTTTCTCATACGGATATCATTTTATGACGGCTTAGTAGTTTTCAGCCAGGACTTCGTAGTAGGACTGAGGATGCTTGCAGGCCGGACACTCCTTAGGTGCTTCAGGCCCTTCATACACGTAACCGCAGTTGATGCAGTGCCATTGGATTGCCGCCTTTTTCTTGAAAACTTCGCTTACGGCAATATTCGCGGCCAGTTTGCGGTATCTGTTTTCATGAAACATTTCAACTTTTGCTATCTGTTCAAAAGAGCGGGCTACTTCCGGAAATCCCTCTTCTTTAGCCACGGCCGCCGCTTCGGCATAAAGCGTCGTCCATTCCATGTTCTCCCCTGCCGCGGCGGCCTCCAGATTGCTTTTGGTGTCTCCGATAACCCCCGCCGGGAAAGCAGCCGTTATTTCAACTTCACCCCCCTCAAGATACTTGAAAAACACTTTAGCATGCTCTTTTTCGTTTTCCGCTGTTTCGAGGAAGAATCTGGAAATCTGTTCATACCCTTCTTTCTTTGCCGCGCTTGCAAAAAATGTATAACGGTTTCTCGCCTGCGACTCACCGGCAAAAGCCGCCAGTAAATTTTTTTCTGTTTTTGTCCCTTTAAGTGATTTAGCCATTATTTTTATCTCCTTTCCCGACCTTTGATTATCAGATTTTTTCCGCTGTCCTTGCCAGGTTTATTCTTTAGCTTCACTGAGCATGAAGGCGTCTCCTGAATATTTCGTCCAATTGCGAAATTAACCATAAAAATCCGAATGTCAAATATAATGCAAAATTTAGTTAATTTTTTATTGATATTGTAGTATGCAGAAAACAAGTTTTTATCTGAAATAATTATTTTTTTCAGATGGGGATGATCTTAAAACAAGGAGGAATGAAGACAATGGCGACAATCATGCCGGAAGGTGAAAATGTTCAGAAAGCGATTAAATGGATTTCCGCCAGCCTGGAGGACAGCGCCCCTCAGCCCATGTATAAGTTGATCGAAAGTGCCGCATCTAAGTTTGACTTATCCCCTAAAGATACTGAATTTCTGATGGGTTTTTTCCGTAACCATAAAAAATAAAGCGCAGGGGGTTGACGCATTCATAACTTGCTGACGAGCGGATGACGCCGGCATTCAGGGATGAAAACCGGTTAGGTCTGTAAGATCTATCCGGTCAGGATTCCATTTTGGATTATCGTCGCGATCAACCAGCCTTGCCCTAACGCCTTCCATATAATCGGGATGACGGGTAATAAACTTAGCCGCTTTCAGTTCGGTGGCAAAAACCTCCTCAAGGGAACGGCCTTCATTGCAGCGCAATAACCTCAGCGTCAGGCCCAGCGCGGTTGGCGATCGTTCGGCAATGCTTTTAAAAACATCATTGCAATGCGCCGCCTGTTCATGGCATTTCGTTAAAGACGCCAGAATCTCTCGGAGGTCCGATTTCCCCGCAAAATATTCTTTAACCCATTCATCCAGGGCGGGATTTGCCGGAATATTAAAATCCAGAATACCGGATACTTTCTTCAGCAGTTGATGATAGATCCGTTGCTTACTTTGTCCGCCTGCCACCGGCTCTTTCTCCAGCATTTCCACCAAGCGGGAAAAGTAACCGGACTGCATGAAAATTGTTGCAAAGCCAAGCCGGACGCACTCCTTGCCGGTCATGTCATAACCGGTCAGCCCGAGATACTCGGGGTAACCTTCAGGACAGCGAACAAACATCCAGCCGGTCGAGCCGACATCCGGAAAAAAACCAATCCGTGTTTCAGGCATGGCCATTCGTGTCCTTTCCGTGGCAATACTGATACCGGCGCCCGCAGCAATCCCCAATCCGCCGCCCATCGTGATACCGTCGGCAATCACAATAACGGGTTTGGGGAAACGATGAATTCTCAAGTCCAGACCGTATTCCTTGCGAAAAAACGAATCGACCTTGTCATATTGCCCGAGCCGCCCGAGTCTGGCCAGTTCCTTGACATCCCCGCCTGCGCAAAATCCTTTGGAACCGGTGCCGTAAAACAGGACAAACCTGCATCGATCATCGGCGATGGCCTCATCAAGCAAATCATCGATCCTGTCGATCATGGCTTCACTTAAACTGTTGATCGCCTGCGAACGATTCAGTATAATGGATAAACACGATCCTGAACGTCGTGATAAGATATGTTGTTGACTGCCTGTCATTATTCACTCGGTCATACTGTCTTTGACATTGAAAGTATTTGCTTCTTTTTCGGTTGTTATTATATAATGCTGTACATTTCAAGGATTTCTCTTTAACGCATGAACATCATATAAATCTTGTTCAAAAGGAGGACAAAATGAAAAAACTGTTTTTTGCGGCTATCTTTGTTTCCGTATTCACCATCGGCGCATTTCTTAATGCCTATGGCCAAACAGATACCATCAAACAGGCACCGGCGGTAAACGAAGCAGCCGGCATAAGCATCGCGCGCCTGGTCGTGGGAACAGGTGTGGAAAATCGTGAACCCGTGGGTGTTGCCGAAACATTCTCCTCCGCCACCGAAAAAGTTGTGTGCTTCCTCGAAGCCGCCAACATTGTCGAGGATACGGACATCACTTTTGTCTGGATTTATAACGGACAGGATGTTTTAAAAACCGATCTTGCGCTCAAGGCCGGCCCGAGGTGGAGAACAAAAGCCGATAAGAATTTGTACGGTAAAAAAGGCGACTGGAAAGTTGAAATACGCGACAAATCAGGCAAGGCATTGAAAGATGTGAAATTTAAAGTGGAATAAATTTAAATCATCTTCTCCCGTTTCCTTTTGGGGAAGCGGGAGAAGATGACGGGAAACATATACTCCTATTTTTTCAGCAGATCCCGGATTTCCGTCAGCAGTTCCTGATCTTTGGTCGGAGCGGGAGGCTCTTCCGCTTTGCGCTTCATCACC
>CAZDYR010000272.1:0-4060 GCA_964509625.1 uncultured Smithella sp.
TTTCTCTCCGTTCGTTAATAAGCCATTGGGTCGCAAGCCAGAAATATTCTCTGTCTGGTATTCTCTTGAGTGAACTTCTGGTTTCTAAAGAATCCGCCATTGACTGGGGGCATAAACCTCTCCCCCGCTGATGGAATAGCGAGCAAAGTCAGCTGAATGACCCGTAAAATCTGTGCCAATGATTTCGATGATGGTAATATCGGGGATATAATCATCCGATAGCTGTGTTCTTTCTTGCATTAACCATGCGCCGACGATGTACTGAGCAGGCAACAACATGATTTGCGGTATTCTGATTTCAAAAAAATAGTCTCCAGGATCCAAATCTCGTCTCAAGCCTTCCCACGTTGAGCAGAAATAATGAATGGCCGCGCCCATTTTACTGCTGATTTTAAAGCCGATCTCAGCATTAGGCATTTTACGATGAATATGGACGCCTATTCTTGCGACTATTGTCTGTCCCATGAGAAATGTTGTGGTTGGCATCATCTTGCCGTCGAAAATTGACAAATGTGTCAGTGCGCCATACTCTCTCGGACGTGAAGCATGTTCAATCTCCGTTAAGTTGATACTCGTTCCTCGCATGGCAACAGCAGAATACTTCTGTATAACACTGTGGACGTCGTCTATTGTATCGACTTGACCGGATCGAAGGAGAATCGCTTTTTGACACAGATCGGATATCGCCGACATATTGTGGCTGACAAACAGCACGGTTCGGCCCTCGTGCGACACATCTTCCATCTTCCCGAGACATTTTTTCTGAAACTCTGCGTCTCCAACCGCCAGAACTTCATCGACAACCAGGATTTCCGGTTCTAAGTGAGCGGCTACAGCAAAAGCTAGTCGCACATACATTCCGCTGGAATACCTTTTCACAGGTGTATCGAGATATTTCTCAATTTCGGCGAATGACACGATTGCATCAAATTTTCTTTTTATTTCGCTCCTCGTCATTCCCAGGATTGTACCGTTGAGGAAAATATTTTCCCGTCCTGTCAACTCAGGATGAAAGCCTGTTCCCACCTCCAGAAGACTGGCCACACGGCCCTTGAGAATTGCACGGCCGGAGGTAGGTTCTGTAATACGACTCAGAATTTTCAATAATGTACTTTTCCCGGCTCCATTGCGCCCGATTATGCCTATCGCCTCTCCTTTTTTTACTTCAAAGCTTACATCTTTTAAAGCCCAGACTTCTTCAAGCGTGTCGCCCTGGATAATAGGTCTTCCGCTTACCAGATCTTTTGTTCTGTTCCAAAACGTTCTGGCGTTATGCATCAAAACGTCCCGAAGTGCCGTGTATCGGTCCTTCTGGATTTGATGACCAATGACGTATTTTTTGCCAAGACTTTCGGCTTTGATAAGAATATCACTCATATGATGTCCGCAAACGTTCTTTCCATTTTACGGAAGCGGGAGATTCCCAAGCACAGAAAGAACACAATCACGGCAAGACTCAGTAAAAAACCTGGCACGTAAAGGCTGCTTTTTCCTCCAAGAATGCACCAGCGAAACCCATCAATGATTCCCACCAGAGGATTGATGCTGTAAAGAAGACGCCATTCTTCCGGGATAATACTACTGCTGAACCCCACCGGTGAAATATAAAGTCCAAACTGCACCAGAAAAGGAATAACATATCGAAAATCGCGGTATTTTACATTCAGTGCGGTGATCCAAAGTCCCGGTCCGAGGCTGGCAAGCAAGGATAGCAGAGCGAAGAAAGGCAATAATAATATGTGCGGTCCCGGCACGAATTGATAATAGACCATCATCCCGACTAGGAGTATGAAACCAATAAAAAAATCCACTAAGGCGGTTATGACAGTTGCTGCAGGCATTATCATTCTTGGAAAATAAACCTTACTGATGAGTCCGGTGTTGTTTATAAGGCTGTTCGATGATTCACTCAGAGCATTGGAAAAAAGTGTCCACGGCAGCATTGCGGCTAAAACCATCAGAGGGTAAGGAACGTTACCATCGCTCGGGAGTTTGGCAATCCGGCCAAATATTATACTGAACACAACCATGGTGAGAAAGGGCCTAAGGAAAGCCCAGAGAATGCCTATGATGGTTTGCTTGTATCTTACGGACAAATCACGCCAGGCCAGGATAAGAAAAAGTTCCCGATAACGCCAAATATCGGTCCAGTAGTTTTTTCCCGTGCGTCCCGCTTCGATGATAATTTCACTCATAAATTCGATCGAATCATCATGACATTGAGCAGATTCAGCTCCGCCCTGTGAGTTACAAGGCGATAATCGCAACCCGCTGGTTTCGTAAACATTATAAATAATATCGGCCATGAAGAATTCTTATTGTTTCTTACGCTGTTCCCACACCAGAAAGTTTGGCCGGCTTTCCAGTTTCGGTTTAAACGTCTCGAATTCTTCTCGGGTTAATACCAGGCACCGAATCTTACGCTTGATATACCGTTCAGTTTTCCTGCTCAAATCGTTTAGATGATACTGATCAACGCTTCCCACCAGCACCAGATCAATGATCCCGGTATCCTTGCCCTCGGCATAATCATCGATGAGATAGGCTTTTTCCAGATCTCCCAATCGCGTAAGAATACTTTCGATGACCTGGTCCAACCCCATCACTTTACAGACCATGGATCTCAGTTCCGGAAAGAGCGGATGCTTGCTGTTTGCCGTGTAAAGGACATTTCGTCCATTTTTTTCAGATGTCAGAAGTTTCGTTTTTGTCAGCTGGTTGAGTTCTTCACGGACGGCATTCGTAGAGACCTGAAGATCCTTTGCAAGTTCTCTGAGATAGGATGTTGTCCCCGGATTGAAAAAAAATCGCACGAGCAGCTTGATTCTTGTTTTTGAGGATATGATTCCCGCAAAAAAATCGTTCATCTCTGCTCCATTATGAGTAGTTTATTTACTCATAACACATACAGAATGGTTGTCAAGGAATTTTTTTAAACTCTATGGATAGAAGCGAATACGTCATAATTTTATTATTGAATGAGAAATATGGTTTTGATGTGATCGGATCTTATCTCACTTCATGTACCGGGAGAAGAGATTAATTGATATTTTATGCATTCAAGAAAGCCCGTCGGAATCTTATTTCGTCTTGTGCAGACCTTGTTTGGTTTTTTTAATTTATACATATTGACGCACTTGAGGACACTGATGCTTCTTATTGAGCTTATACCCGCACCAACAGATCCAGCCCATTTGCCTCGCATGATTTCCGCCATTAAGGCACGGTCGTCAACGTCTTTGGTTACAACGGCTCCGGCGGCGATGAAGGCATAACGTCCAATCGAATGACCGCAGACAATCGTTGAATTGGCGCCAAGGGTCGCTCCTTTTTTAACCAGCGTGGATTTTATTTCTGACATGCGCCGGATCTCGGCACGCGGATTGACGACATTGGTGAAAACAACCGAGGGACCGCAGAAGACATTATCTTCCAGGGTAACACCTTTATAAACGGAGACATTATTTTGAATTTTACAGCCGCTACCGATGGCGACATCGGGACCGATGACGACATTCTGGCCGATTGAACATTTATTTCCGATTTTTGAATCGGGAAGGACATGTGAAGAATGCCAGATTTTCATACCCTCTCCGATTTCCACGCGTTCATCGATTATCGCCGTCGGTGGCAATTTGCTTGAGTTTGACAAAAACGGGATGATGCTGGAGAAGATGACCAATCATCAAGGTCAATCCATGCTTTGCCGCCAGATCAATAAGTTTCTGGGCATCTTTTTCCACCAGCGTCATCGATTTTTCCACAAAGATATGTCTGCCTGTCAGGCATGGCTTCTCTGGTCAACAGGTAATGTGTTTCCGCCGGTGTAGCAATGGCAATGGCTTCGACATCCGGGTTGGACAGAACATCTTTCAGTGTTGGATAGATCTTGCATTCGGGATAAAAATTTTGAATTTCCTTTAAGGTTGTCAGACTGTTGTCACTGACGGCAGCAAGCGTGTTCAGTTCTGAAAAGTTCCGGATGAGATTTCGGCCCCAGTTGCCCGCTCCGACAACGGCGATATTTCTTTTTTTCATATTAATTTTCTCGCGATCAAGA
>CAZDYR010000273.1:0-4036 GCA_964509625.1 uncultured Smithella sp.
TCCGAATCACGCTTGGAACCGCCGATGCCGGGACCGTGGCCGGCGCGGGGATCAACGATGATAATCGGCCGCTTGGGTTTGGTGGGACGTTCCTTGCTTTTATGGCGGAATTCCGCATGGCCGGGTTCCAGTTGGTCCCGGCGCCGGTCGGAAATCCTGACCAGCGCGTAATTGACGGGCCGCTCAAAATTTTTGGCGTTCAGGATCAATTCGTAGTTGAACGTTAAAACAGGCGGCTGTCCGCTGCGGATGTGTTTGATGTAATTATTGCCTCTTTTGCGGAGAATGTCCGTGTAAATAATCGATCGCTGAGCTGTATCCACGAGGTATTCGCTCAGATGTTTCTGCCAGTCGGTCCATTCCGGTACCTTCTTTTTATCGGGTTGTGCATCCATTAAAAGGCTCCTTAATTCGCTATTCCTCCCGCTTAAGCGGGACGCGTGTTAATTCTCCGCAGTTTGCTGCGATCTAGTGACTTTCCTTACATACCCCGCTACCTGCGGCGGTGTTGTTCATTTATCGACAATTATTTCAAATACTTTAACGATGGGGGCGGCTATTGTCAAGGTGTTAAAAGGATAAGCGGCATGCTGACCGGGTAAGGGATTCAATGGCACGCCTGCCGGACAAGGTTTGCGGCATTTTCATCGAGTGTTTTCCGGACGACATCGGCTAAATCTCTGCGGGAC
Source organism: uncultured Smithella sp. (assembly GCA_964509625.1). Lineage (GTDB taxonomy): Bacteria > Desulfobacterota > Syntrophia > Syntrophales > Smithellaceae > UBA8904. The sequence continues at coordinate 690 of CAZDYR010000273.1, forward strand.
AGAGGTTTAAGAATGAAAGTTTTAACGCCGATCTGACTGGCTTTTTCCGGTGTGATAAATTCGTTGTATCCCGTGCATAGAATAATCGGCTGGCGGGGACGAAGACCGATGATTTGACGGCTTAATTCACTGCCCGACAGATGCGGCATCGTCATGTCGGTAAAGATCAGATCAAAACCGTCGGGATCAGACTGAAAAATTTTCAGCGCTTCGAGGCTGTCGGTGCAGGCTGTCACATCATAGCCCAGATCGGATAAATTTTTATAAGCCAGATCCGCCAGTGTTTTTTCGTCATCCACAAATAAAATGCGTTCGTGTCCTCCCGTGACAGGGTAAAAGTCTGACGCCTCCGATACGTCCGCTTCCCCGTCCAGGTGCGGCAGGTAAATATTAAAGGTGGTTCCCTGACCCGGCCGGCTTGTTACCCGGATATGTCCGTTATGATTCTGAACGATGCCGTAGACCACGGACAAACCCAGTCCGGTTCCGTCTCCCATTTTCTTGGTGGTGAAGAACGGGTCAAAAATGCGTTCGATAATGGCGGGATCAATGCCTTCCCCGTCGTCGGTGATGTTTAGTCTGACATAGCTTCCCTGGCCTATGTTCAGGTCCAGCGCCTGCCGCCCGGAGAGGATCTCCCGGGTGAGGCTGACGTCCAGAATGCCGTTTTTTTCTCCTATGGCATGGGCGGCGTTGGTGCAGATGTTCATGATCACCTGATGCATCTGCGTGGGGTCGCCGTGAATGGTGAAGGACTCATTCTCGATATTGCAGCGGATCTCGATGCTGGCCGGCAGAGTGGAGCGCAAAAGCTTCAGCGTCTCCTTGGTGATGATTCTCAGATCCATCGGTTTTTTATCATGTTCGCCGTGACGGCTGAAGGTCAGAATTTGTTTTGCCAGATCCTTGGCGCGGTCGGCCGCCGCAAGCACCTGATCGAGATACCGCCGGTTTTTTTTCGGATCCGGTTGACGGGCCGCCATTTCCGCGTAACCGATAATCGCCCCGAGAATGTTGTTGAAATCATGCGCGACACCGCCCGCCAGTGTGCCAATGGCTTCCATCTTCTGTGATTCGTAGAGCTGTCTCTCCAGTTTCAGCCTTTGCTGGACCGCCTGCTTTGCGGCGGTCACGTCAACGATGATGGACAGCAGACAGGACTCCGTCGGCAGTTCAACCGTTTCCGTCGAATAAAGCGTAACAAGTGTTGCGCCGGCTTTGGTGACAAGCCGGACTTCCTGATCGGTCACCGCCGATTGACGGGACAAAATTTGCAAAACGGTATTTCTTTCATTCGGGTCCGCCCAGAGCCCCAATTCCAGAGCCGTGTGGCCGATCAGTTCCTCGCGGGAATAGCCCGTGAGTTTTTCAAATGCGGAATTGACATCCAGAATATATCCGTCGCCGGGACGACAGATGACCATCGCCACGGGATTAGCTTTGAAAACTTTTGTAAAGGTTTCTTTCGATCTCCTGAGCGTCTCCTCGGCACGCTTGCGCTTGCTGACGTCCTTATAGATGACGACAATCTCCCCCGTCGGCAGTTTATAGGCGGAATTTTCCTTCCAGCCTTGACGCCGGTCTTCCTGATAGTACCGGGCCGGAAGATATTCCGGGAAACCGGTGTGCCAGACCCTTTGCAGCAGATCAAACAGCCCGTGTTCTTTCACGCCGTTGTAAATTTCAAACACGGATTTGCCGATCACATTTTTACGGTCGATCTGCTCCGCCTGTTCCGTCGCCTTATTAATGGCCTTGAAGATGAAATCCTGTCCGTTGTCCACCGCTTCATAGACGGCCACACAGCTGTTCATGTTTTCAAACAGTTCCTGAAAACGATTTTCGCTCTGCTCCAGTTTGATTTCGGTTTGCACAAGGTCTTTTGCTTTGTTGAAAAGGAAAACCCCGCGCAGATAGATGAGAAGAAGACCCGACGCGGTAATCAGCAGAAAAGCGCCGAAGGTGATTTCAATCAATTCCTGATAGGCGGCATGGCGGTCATAAAGGAAATACGTCACGCCGGAAATGAAAGAAAACAAAACGGCAACGGTGATGACGATAAAACGAGGTTGTGTAAGCCAGGTGGTAATGACGGATGTCCTGGATGCCGCGCCTTTGTGATCGGCGGAAACCGACGCAACAGATGAGTCTTGTGGTGTCTGATTCACAGTTCTCCCTCCCCTCAGAAAGATTCTGCTTCACCAGTGATGATCCACAAAAAACAAACAGACCGGCCATGATACGTGCTCAGCCGGAGATATCATTTTAAGAAGAAAACAAAAAAGCGACCCCCTGAATTACGCATAAGCCCGAAGAGCGTTAATTCCCGGCATCTTACTGCGATATTATGACGTTCATTTCAAATATCGACAGCTTTCCGCAAGGTGGTTGATTGAAAAGGCATGGTTTGCTCGGTTCTCCAGTTTTTAAAGAATCCGGTTACAAAGTTTACCGTTTCAACAATCCATAACGACGTGAGGTAAGAGTTGGAAATTACTGCAAATGATAAGACTAAGATCCGGCATTGTCAAGCGAAAAAGAGGGACTAACGCGTTTAAAGAGGAGCGGGGCTGTTCTTTTCATCCAGTGTTTTGCGAACGGCGCGGGCCAGCTCTCCTCTTGTAAAAGGCTTCAGGAGGAAGGTTTTGATGCCCATACCGGCCGCTTTTTCGGCATTTATGAAGGCGCTGAACCCCGTACAGAGAATGACGGGCTGAGCGGGACGCAATTGGATCATCTTTTGCGCCAGTTCACTGCCGGAAATGTAAGGCATGGTCATATCGGTGATCACCAGATCATATTTCTCCGGCTCAGTCTCGTAAATCTTCAGCGCCTCCCGGCTGTCGGTGCAGGCTGTGACAAGGTAGCCCAGATTGATAAGATTTTTCTGCATCAGATCCACTAAATCCTCTTCGTCATCCACGAACAGAATGTGTTCAGAGCCGCCCGGAATCTCTTCTGCTTCCGGCAATTCGGCTGATGCCTTTTGTGCCGCAAGCGCGGGCAGATAGATATGGAAAGCAGCTCCATGGCCCGGGTTGTTTTTGACCTCTATAAACCCGTCATGATTTTTTACAATGCCGTAAACCACGGATAAACCCAGACCGGTTCCTTCGCCGGGTTTTTTGGTTGTGAAAAAGGGATCAAAGATCCTGCCGATGATGTCCGGATCGATGCCCGATCCGGTGTCGGAAATACTGAGCTTAAAAAAGTCACCGCTCTTGCCGTTTGCCATAACCGTCTGTTCGGTTGATAGTTGCTCCTGATCAAGGCGGATTTCCAGCAGACCGCCTTTTTCTCCTATGGCATGGGCGGCGTTGGTGCAGATGTTCATGATCACCTGATGC
>CAZDYR010000274.1:0-4030 GCA_964509625.1 uncultured Smithella sp.
ATCACGAACTTTTGTTGACAGGTCCTGTTTCAGCGCCAGGTCGGTAAATCCGATGATGGCGTTCATTGGCGTGCGGATTTCATGGCTCATATTCGCTAAAAATTCGCTTTTTGCTTTATCCGCCTGTTCAGCTAATTCCTTGGCCATCTTAAGCTCTTTTATGCGCTTTTTTTCTGTGACGTCGATGATGATTCCTTCAAAATAGAGGATTTTCCCGCCGCTGTCGCAAACACGATGAACATTAAGGGATATATCAATGACATCTTTATTTTTACGATAAACTTTCATTTCAAAATCATTCACATGACTTTGACTTTCTAAAATTCTGTAAAGATCAGCCAATAAGGCTGGTTCGACACATGAATTTTTAAGCATGCGGGATGATGCCATCAAATCTTCTATGGAGTCATATCCCAGAATCTTCGCCAGACCGGGATTAACCATGATAAACTCGCCATCCGGATTATTCTGGAAAATACCCTCTGCTGAATTATCAAATATACTGCGATACTTTGCTTCACTTTCCCTGAGCGCCGCCTCAATTTTTTTGCGCTCCGTGATATCCCGGCTGACCAGCATAATACCTTCCGGATTGCCGTACACGTCCCGGTTAAAGGAAGCCGTCACTTCCTGCCATACGGTGTGACCGTTTTTGTGGTATACTTCAAGATCCATGTTGACGGAGTAGTTCTGATCAGCCGGTTTGCCGCTGAATTCTTTGCTGAATACATCTGCTATGACTTGTCTGACAGCGGCGAGCGACTCCGGCGTCATCACCTGCTCCGGGGTTAATTGCATCGCCTCTTCAGGCGTAAACCCGGTCAGGCGGACCTCTGACGGACTTATATAGGTCGGCTTAAAATTCATGTCGAGTGTGGTGATGGAATCGTGCATGTTTTCTACAATCATGCGATAGCGTTTTTCGCTTTGTTTTAAAATTTCTTCGGCCAGTTTACGTTCCGTTATGTCGTGGGAGATACCCTGGAATCCAACAGGATTATCTTCCGTGTCCCTGATGAGAGATACGGATAGCTCGGCAAAGCCCTTGCTCTCATCTTTTCTCCTGTAAAGATATTCGATTCCGTTACTCGGTTTTCGTGTTCTGTAAATTCCTTTGAAAATCTGATGAACGGCATCTAAATTATTTTTATCTGTGTATACATCGGTGTTTGTTCCGATCAATTCATCGCGCGAATAGCCCATGTGCCTGCACGTGGCATTATTCACAAACGTAAAATGTCCGGCAAGATCAAGTTCAAAATATCCTTCCTGCATGTTTTCAATAATACCGCGATACTTCTCTTCGCTTTGCCGGAGAGCCTGCTCAACTTGCTTGCGCCTGCTGATATTCTGGACAAGACCACGGAATCCGATCGGATTTCCATCATGATCGCGGACGAGAGTTGCCGATACTTCGTGGAACATTTTTACGCCGTTTTTACTGATAAATTCCATTTCAACATGCTTAAAAGGTTCTCCTGTTTTATACACCTGGCCGTATAGATCCTTCATTTTCATTGCCATGGATTCGCTGGTGTATTGCCGGTAATTCATTCCAATCAATTCCTTGGCGGAATATCCCATGTTCGTACCCTGCGACTCATTGACAAAGGTAAAGTTCCCGGCCAGATCGATTTCAAAGTAACCTTCATCAATATCCTCCAGAATCGTGCGGTATCTCTCCTCACTCAGATGCAATCTCTCTTCTGCAAGTTTACGCTCGGAGATGTCCCGTGAAGTCATGATGGCTGTCGTTGCGTTGCCGTGATCGTCCCGGATAAGATCGCCGATGGTGTCCAGCCAGACATAGTGTCCATCCGCATGTCTTACCCTGTATTCAAACCTGACAGGCTGTTTGGAATGCATACCGTCAGCCATCTTGTTAATAATCATTTCAATATCGTTGGGGTGTATAATATCAAAGCCGGATTTTCCGACCCGTTCTTCCATTCTGTAACCAAGACCTTTGTAATGGGACGGGCTCGCGTACAAATTGTTTCCCTGAAGATCCGTCACCCTGATCATATCGGACATGTTTTCCGTAATGAGTCGCAGCATTTCTTCGCTTTTCTTCAGCGCTTTCTCCGCCTGCATCCTCTGAGTGATGTCGCGCGCAACACCCCAGAAACCGATTGGTTTTCCATCCGCGCTATATCTGAGAGTTGCCGACCATTCATACATGACTTTTGTGCCGTCTTTTTTTCTGAATTCCGACACAAAGGCTTTAACCGGTTTTCCCGTTTTATATATTTCATTGAAGGTCTGATACATTTGATCAGATGCCGTTTCATTTTGCAGGTGCCGAAAATTCATTCCGATCAGTTCTTCTCTGGAATACCCCAAATGATTGCTAATTGCGTCGTTAACAAAAACATAATTGCCGGAAAGGTCATTCTCATAATATCCTTCCTGCATATTTTCGAGAATGGACCTGTATTTCTTTTCACTCTCGAGTAACGCTGCCAGCGCCTCCGCCTTTTGGGATTCCGCTTGTTTTTTATTCCGTCTTAAATCCGCTTCTGATACCTCTCTGGCTATGGCGGGGCCTAACCGTGTTAAACTGTTCTTCATAATGTAATCACGGGCCCCCATTCTCATGCACTCTACCGCCTTCTCTTCCCCGACGGCACCGGATACAATGATGACGGGAATATCAATATCACTGCCTGTAACCTGGGCGATGGCGGAGAGAGCATTAAATTGCGGCATTTTATAATCGCAGAGAATGACATCCCAAGGCTTATTCTGGAGAGCCTTGCTCATTTCAGCAGGGGTATCCACCCTCTCATAAAAAGGATCATAGCCGTCTTTTTTAAGATGACGGACAATGAGTAGTGCGTCATCTTCAGAATCCTCAACCATTAATACCCTCAAACGGCAGGGCATACTGATTGCCGTTTTCAAATTATTTACTTCCGCCTCAATGCTGCTTGCCATTGAATCATCCTTCTTTTTACTTATCATAATGAAAGGTGTCACACATAACAAAATACGTGCATCTTATTAGAATAATAGACTATTTATTATCTTATATTTTTAAGAACCGTTTGTGAGTAGAAAACTAAACTATCTTCCAGTATATCGGCAGATATCTTAAATAAATAAAATATAATGCAGTGTTATTTTATGCGAACTTTTGGGAAGTGCTCCTGTAAATAAGAAATGGAGGTCGCGACGGTTGTGTTTCTTCTCGGTAGAACTTAAAAAAAGGCTCTTCACGAAACAATCAAAATAGCAGCAAGAGGAAGGAAATGATTTCACGCATCGATCATGTATCCATTGCGGTAAGAGATCAGGCAGCGGCCGACCACTTTTTTTGTGATATACTGGGAGCGGTTGCAGGCAGCTGTGCGGCCGATCCCGTAACCAAATATTTCTAGCGCCTGTTTTCTCTGGGCGACTTGTCACGTTTGGAAATAATCTCCCCCATGGATAAAGGAATTTTTCCGGACAATTTTCTGAAGGACAGACCTGCCGGCGTCCACCATGTCACTCTTCAAACACCAGATATCCGAAAAGCTATGACGCGCTTGATGTGCACGGTATACCCTTTTTCGGCTATCATGAATATCCGGAATGCATTTGGAAAAAGATTTTCATTCATCCCCGTCACGCCTTTGGGGTGCTGATCCAAATTGCAGAATTTAATGCCGATGACTGGCTGTCCGAGCAAGTGAAGTTTCCCGCAGGAACTCATTGGGAATTACAGAAATCAGAAACCGGCACTAATCTGACATTTTCCCACCCGGGAGCTGGTAAGGTTTATCTAAAACTCAGTCGCCAAGAGATAATGCAATTAATATCCGCTCTTGAAAAGACTTTATCTCCATAACCATACGGGAAATACATTCCCGTGAACATTATTGGCGATCACTGCTTGTCAAACGATAATGATTGACGAAATGCATATCTTTTGAATATAGAAAAAGTACGGATATCTTAATAAATTTTAAGGAATAGACTCATGACACAAGTTCGAAGAGCTTCCCGTAAAGAACTGTTTGGATGGGCTATGTTTGATTTTGCAAAC
>CAZDYR010000275.1:0-2033 GCA_964509625.1 uncultured Smithella sp.
TTACAAAGGCGCGCCGGTGCGTGTCCGGAACATCGGCCGGGCTGAAGACGGCATGGAGGAAAGACGATCCCTGGCGCGTTTCAATCATATCCCGGCCGTCGGCATGGCTATTCAGAAGCAGTCGGGGACCAATACCGTGGAAGTGGCCAACCGGGTGAAGTCTGAGATTGAGAAGATCAACAAGACACTGCCTCCCGGAATGAAGGTCAATATTGCCGTTGATCAGTCTCTGTTTATTGTGCGTTCGATCGATGAAGTGCAGTTTCATTTAATCATCGGAAGTATTTTTGCAATTCTGGCGGTCTTCCTTTTTCTTAAAAATGTGCGCACGACGCTCATCAGCGCGGTGGCTCTGCCCGTCTCCATTATCTCGACGTTTGCTCTGATCAACGCGTTTGACTTTACCTTCAACAACATGACCATGCTCGCGCTGTCGCTGTCGGTCGGGCTGCTCATCGACGACGCGATTATTGTCATCGAAAACATTTACCGGCACATTGAAGAAGGCATGGCACCCCGGGAAGCGGCGACATTTGCCACATCCGAAATCGGCCTGGCGGTTATGGCCACGACGTTTGCCATTGTGGGCATCTTTCTGCCCGTCGCTTTTATGAAAGGCATTATCGGCCGGTTTTTTCTCCAGTTTGCCCTGACGATAATTTTTGCCATTCTGGTGTCGCTGCTGGTTTCGTTTACATTAACGCCGATGATGGCCTCCATTTTTCTTAAACCGCGTCAGAACTCCATGCCCAACCCTTTGGCGGACGGTGCGGATTTGGCCGACAGGACGCCGGTTAAAAGAAAGATCTGGCAAAAAGCCGGCGATGTCATGGAGCATTATTACAAGAACCTGGAGGAATTTTACCGGCGCGTTCTGGCCTATACCCTCGGATATCGAAAAACGGTTCTGATCGGGGCGCTGGTGATATTTATTTTGAGCCTGGGACTGACCGCGTTTATCGGCAAGGAGTTCAATCCGCCGGAAGATCAGGGGGTATTTCTGGTTCGGATGGAAGCGCCGATTGATTATTCCGTGGATCAGATTGAAAAATATTTTGGCACAACGGAGGCTATGATTGAGGAAATTCCGGGTGTCCGGTCCGTCTATTATGTTCAGGGATACGGAGGCTATACCAACCGCGGCCTGATGATGGTTAATTTGGCGCCAAAAGCCGAACGTAAGTCCAGTCAGGAGGATATCAAGAAGATCGCGCGAACGAAATTGCGGCAAATTCCGGGACTGAAAGTGTCCGCGGAAGATATTTCAGTAGTCGGAGGCGGCATCCGCAACGTGCCCATCCAATACAGCATCCGCGGACAGGATCTCAATGCCCTGCAGAAATACGCCAAGCAGATTACGGCTGAGTTTTCCAGACTGCCGGGGATTGCGGACGTGGACACATCGCTGGAACTCGGCAAACCGGAATACAAGGTCTACATTGACCGGGACCGTGCAGCCAATCTGGGGGTAGATGTGGCTTCGGTTGCCGAGGCGATCAACTTGTTGATCAGCGGTGAACTGGACATCGCCCGTTATAAGGATGAACAGAAGGGAAAACGATACGACATTCGCGTGAGGTTAAATCCGGAGGATCGTGAAAGCGTCAGAGGCCTGCAGAGAATTTCTGTGCGTGCCCGGGACGGAAAACTCGTTGAACTGGCCAATGTGGTCAAGGTGGAGGAAGGCACGGGGCCCAGCGTCATTAACCGTGCGGACCGGCAGAGGGCCATCACGGTATTCGCCTCTCTGGAGAAAAAACCCCTGGGCGAGGCCAAAAGTGAACTCGATGCCATCGCCGCAAAAATCCTGCCGTCTGATTATGTTCCTAAATATTACGGGATGGCCGAGGTTATGGAAGAATCCTTCGGGTTCCTGCTTTTTGCGCTGGTACTGGGCGTGGTTATGGCTTACATGATCCTCGCTTCGCAATTTGAAAGCTTTGTTCATCCCATTACCGTGTTGCTGTCCATGCCGCTTTCATTTGTTGGGGCGTTTGGTGCTCTGTTTCTGACGGGAAACACGCTCAATATCT
>CAZDYR010000275.1:2043-2598 GCA_964509625.1 uncultured Smithella sp.
CTGCTTGTGGATTACACCAATGTCCTGCGCGGCCGCGGCCTGTCGCGCCGTGACGCCATTCTTCAGGCGGGGCCTGTCCGGATGAGGCCGATTCTGATGACGACGTTTGCCATGGTTTTCGGCATGCTGCCCATCGCCCTCGGGGTCGGGGAGGGTGCGGAAACCCGCTCGCCGATGGGGATTGCGGTGATCGGTGGACTTTTGACATCCTTGGTCTTGACGCTGGTGGTGGTTCCGTCCGCCTATGATATTTTCGACGACTGGCAGGAGAAGTTTAGAAACAGAAAAGTCGGGAAGGAAAAGCACGAAGCAAAACAGGACACTGCTTGATCGGAAAGAGGCCCTCTTATGAAAATGTTTTTTGTGGTTTACGCAGAAGCAATGGATGATACCATTACCGAGGCCTTTAAGGAAGCGGGGTACAAATCCTATACGAAAGCGCACGGAGCCACGGGAGAAGGCGAGGAAAGTGAACCCAAACTGGGTACGCACTACTGGCCGGGTAAGAACACCACCCTGTTGCTGGCGGTGCCGGACGGGGAGATCCCCCGACTG
>CAZDYR010000275.1:2608-4005 GCA_964509625.1 uncultured Smithella sp.
GTGGAACTGGTCAGAAGGCTGAAAGTCGAACAGCCGAGAGCCGGCATACGGGCTTTTACCTTTCCTTTGGAAGAGTGCGTGTAATCTCGCTGTTGCGGGACGAGAGTTAATGCTCTCTGGCATACTGCGATATAACAACGTTCATTTCATGCTTCGAGAGCTTGTTGCATGGCGGTTGATTCATGGCGGGGCAAAAATGCACGCGAAGACAAAAAGATGTCTCCCGGCTTCTGCGAGAGAAGAAGGCCATCGGTCCTTTGCCTTTTAAGAAACGAGGCTCCCCTCCCGTGCCGAAAAAAAGAAAGACGCGCACTGAGCGGTGGCCGTGATAAAGAGGACCGGTTTATTTTCTTGTTCTTCCCTTTACAGGCGACTGATAATCCGGCCGCCGTTCACATCCGGTCTCCTGGAGTCCGGAAAAATCGCATCCGGTTCCGGTTGAAGTGACGCCGCGTTTCGTTTCGAAAGCACCGCTTAACTGACCGCAGGCCGCGAGGATATCGCTGCCCCGGCTCGCGCGGAGGATTGTGGTGAAATGGTGATCCAGCAGGACCTGTTGAAAAGCCCGCACGTCTTCGGACGACGGCGATTGAAACGGGGATCCTGGGAATTCGTTGAAAACAATCAGGTTGAGCTTGCAGTGCAGCGGTTTTAAAAGCTTCGAGAGATTTTCCGCGTCGGTCACCGAGCAGTTGATTCCCCTGATGAGGATGTATTCGAATGTGAGCATGCGCCGTCCCGGCATCGGATAATTTTTACAGGCTGACAGGAGCGTCGCGAGGGGATATTTTTTATTAACGGGCATCAGCAGGCTTCGCGTTTTGTCATCCGGCGCGTTGAGCGATACGGCCAGATTGATGCAGATGTCTTTTCCCAGCCGTTCAATTTGCGGAGCCAGTCCGCAGGTGGAAACGGTGATTTTACGGGATGAAAAGCCCATGCCGAAATCACTGGTCAATATTTTAATGGCCGAAATGGTACTGTGATAATTGGCCAGCGGTTCGCCCATGCCCATCATCACGATGTTCTTAATATGGCTGCCCTCCGGGGTCTCGTGGATCATGGCGTGCAGTTGACCCACGATCTCAGAGGGCGCCAGATTGCGCTTCAGACCCTGACGGGCGGTGAGGCAGAATTGGCAGTCCATCGCGCATCCGGCCTGGGTGGAGATGCAAAGCGTCCAGTGGTTTTTGCCGGGGATGAGAACGCTCTCAATGTAAAGGCCGTCTTCGAGTTCAAGGAGCGCTTTTTGCGTGCCGTCCTGAGATTTCTGGATTTTAGCGATTCGCGGACGGTGAATGCGCGCAAGGACGGAAAGCTTTTTTCGAAACTCTTTCGACAGCGTTGTCATCGCATCGAATGACGTGACGCCCGACAGGTGCAGCCATTTCATGATC
>CAZDYR010000276.1:0-3779 GCA_964509625.1 uncultured Smithella sp.
TTCTGACGCAATATAAAACTGTGAAGAGAGAACGCGTCCGGAATAATAGGCGGCTTCGTCGTTCGATTCGAGCAGTTTCGCGCGGTCCGCGCCTTTGAGGTCGCCTGTTAGCGCCTTGGCTTTCGGAATCGAAACCGTCAGGCTTTCCAGGTGCAGGAAGGCCAGAACCATCATGTGCATGGCCTGCTGGAACGGCGTGGCAACGGCCAGCACCTGGCCGATCTTCTTGCCCATGAGGTTGGCGGCCAGCATGTTGACCATCTCATCGACTTTCGCGATGCCCTTTTCGATCAGGGCGATGTATTTGTCATCGACCACGCCTCTGGCTTTGGCCACGGTGGCGGCGACGCGGTTTTTAAACACGGTCAGGTTGCGCATATCCTTGTTCATGAGGATTTTTCTCATGACCAGATCGAGCGACTGAATGCCGTTGGCGCCTTCATAGACCGAGAAGACCTTCACGTCGCGGGCGTACTGTTCCACCGGATATTCCTGGCAGTAGCCGTAGCCGCCGTAAACCTGAATGGCTTCCGCGGTGACCAGCCAGCCGGCGTCGGAGTTGCCGGCTTTCGCCAGCGGCGTGAGCAGTTCGACGAATGCCGTGGCTTCTTCTTTTTCCGCTTCATCTTTGGAAGCTTCCATCACATCCTGATTGTAGCACAGATAGTAAGTCAGCATTCTCATGCCTTCGACCATGGCTTTCATGTACAGCAGCATGCGTTTGACGTCGATATGTTCGATGATGGGGGCCTTGGCGCCCTTGGTGACGGGAGAATCGCCCTGGACGCGGATGCGGGCGTAAGCGGCGGCGTGCATGTAAGCCGCCGAGGAGACGGCCAGAGCCTGAAGGCTGGTGAAGGTGCGCGCCTCATTCATGAGCTGGAACATGATCTTCATGCCTTCGCGCTCGTTTCCCAGAAGCCAGCCTTTGCACTTGCCGTTTTCGCCGAAGCTCAGCGTGGATGTGGCATTGGCGTGCAGGCCCATTTTGTGCTCGACGCCCGTGCAGGCCATATCGTTTCTTTCGCCCAGAGAGCCATCGTTATTGACGAGGAATTTGGGAACGATGAAAATGGAGATGCCCTTGGTGCCTTCGGGATCGCCTTCAATGCGCGCCAGCACCGGGTGAATGATATTGGTGACCATGTCCTGTTCGCCTTCGGAGATGAAAATCTTCTGGCCGGTGATGAGATACGATCCGTCCGCCTGTTTAATGGCCTTGGATTTCAGCGCGCCCACGTCGGAGCCGGCGCCCGCTTCGGTCAGGCACATCGTGCCTCCCCATTCCCCTGTCAGCATCTTGGGCAGGTAGCGTTTCTTCATGTCTTCGGACCCGTAAGTCATCACGAGACGGGCCGTGCCGGAAAGCGACGCGCCATACATGCCCAGCGATGTGTTGCCGGCGTTGAAATATTCCTGCGACGAAAATGAAAGGGTCATGGGCATGCCCATGCCGCCGTCTTCGGCAGGCAGAGACAGGCTGTGGAAACCGGCTTCGATAAAGGCGTTGTAGCCGGGACGAAGCGCGTCCGGCACATGAACTTCGTTGGTTTTCGGGTCAAAGGTCAGGCCGATTTTATCCCCTTCGGCGTTGGACGGATAAAAATGGGCCATGGCGATCTTTTCGGCCAGGTTCAGGGTGTCCTCAAAGACCTCTTTGTCAAAACCGGCAAAGTGTTCAAACCGGTTTATTTTGTCGAATCCGAGCATTTCGAAAAGGACAAAACGGACGTCGCGTGAATCTACTAACGGGTTTAACGACATATAGAATCCTCCTGTATTTTGAGTTGATAAACGCCGTAAAAAACTTCTACTTCGCCTGAACGGGTTTTCTGTTATCCAGGGTGCGCAGGCTTTGGAACCTCTTGCAGGTTGGTAAACCATGAAGTGGAAAAGGACGATCGGGTCATCAGCACATCAGCTTTTCAGGACATGCACGCAATGACAAATTGGCCCGGTGCTTTCTTTGCTCCAAAGATCTATCTGTTTTCGGTGCCGGGAGTATATGGTCTGGAGAACCGGCAGTCAAGAAAATTTATTATGGTCCAAAATAAATAGAAAAACATGTGTATTCAGCTTGTTACGGTCAAATGACAGGAATGCCGGCGCAAAAATGTTTATTGTGGAAGACGGCGATAAGATGTAACAATACAAAATATTTTCAGACTAAACGAAACAGACGAAAGCAAGGTTAAATCATGAGCACAAAAATGACGACATTCAGCACCCCGGAGATAGACAAGCGAATATTGAAAGCCATAACCGAAATGGGATTTGAAGCGCCGATGCCGGTGCAGGAGCAGGTAATCCCTTTTTTACTTCATCAGACCAGAGACCTTGTCGCCCTGGCGCATACCGGCACGGGCAAAACCGCCGCCTTCGGCATTCCGATCATCCAGCAGATTGATCCCGCCAACCGGCAGACACAGGCGCTTGTGCTGGCCCCCACCCGGGAGCTTTGCCTCCAGATCACGGATGATTTGTCTCATATGGGGAAATATATTGAGAAGTTAAACATCGTTCCCATATACGGCGGTGCCAATATTGTCACCCAGATTCATCAGGTGGCTGCAGGCGCGCAAATTGTGGTGGCGACCCCGGGCCGGATGCTCGATATGCTCAACCGCAAAAAAGTGAATGTTTCCGCCATACGCTGGCTGGTGCTCGACGAAGCCGACGAAATGCTCAATATGGGCTTCCAGGAAGAACTTAACGCCGTTTTAGCCACTACGCCCGCCGAAAAGCGTGTGCTGCTTTTTTCCGCCACCATGCCGCGCGGCATCGAAGCCATCGCGCACAGCTATATGAAAAAGCCCGCCGAAATTACCGTCGGCTCCCGCAACACCGGCGCGGAAAATGTCACGCATCATTATTATGTGGTGCACGCCAAGGACCGGTATCTCGCGCTCAAGCGCATTGTGGATTATTATCCCGATATTTACGCGATTATTTTCTGCCGCACGCGATCCGAGACGCAGGAAGTGGCGGACTGGCTTATGAAGGACGGCTACAACGCCGACGCCCTGCACGGGGATCTCTCCCAGGCGCAGCGCGACTCGGTCATGAACCGGTTCCGCTCCCGAAATTTGCAGATGCTGGTGGCCACCGATGTGGCCGCGCGCGGCATCGATGTGAACGACTTGTCGCACATCATCAATTACAATCTGCCCGACGATGTGGAAAACTATACGCACCGATCCGGACGCACGGGCCGCGCCGGAAAATCCGGCATTTCGATTGTCATTGTTAATATCAAGGAAACGTTTCGCATAGGCCAGATGGAAAAGCAGATCGGCAAGAAATTCCAGCAGGTCAAAATTCCCACCGGCCCCGAAATCTGCGAAAGGCAACTGCTTTTTCTGATTGAAAAACTCAAGGACACGGAAATCCTGTATGCCGACATCGACAGCTTTCTGCCCAAAGCATTTGATCGCCTGAAGGACTTAAGCAAGGAAGACATCATCGCGCGTTTCGTTTCACAGGAATTCAACAGGTTTTTAAGTTACTACCGCGACACGGCCGACATCAATGTGACTCCGAAGAAAGAAGCCAAAACGCGGGCCGACCGCCCGGCTTCAGCCGCCAAAGGCAGTGTGCGCCTGATGGTCAATCTGGGGAAAATGGAGCACTTCAACGCCAAGAAGCTTACGGCTTATCTCTTGGAGACGGCCGGCATCGCCAAGCTGCTTATCTCGAATCTGACCGTGGAGCTTTGCAATTCCTATTTTGAAGTGGATGCTCCCGTGGCCGATGTGCTCATCGCCCGGTTTGCCCGCGAA
>CAZDYR010000276.1:3789-4001 GCA_964509625.1 uncultured Smithella sp.
GGTGGCGCGAAATCGCGCGAATCCTTCTTTTTCAACAAACGCAAAAAGAAGCCCGGGAAAAGATATCAGGGATGAGGCGGTGAACCCGGCAAAGGCAATACAGCCGGATGCGATACTCCGGCTGATGTGATCATCAGACAAAATCCAGGAGTTTTCATATGCAAAACAAGGCCGATTATGAAATCTCGTCATCCGAGAACGAAGGAATTGCC
>CAZDYR010000277.1:0-3993 GCA_964509625.1 uncultured Smithella sp.
GTATTATTTCCGCGTTCGTTCCATCGCTCCGGACGCATTTGAAGGAATCTGGTCCGACGCCGTGAAATTCAGGCTTATTCCACCACCGCCGCCTCCCCCGCTGGAAAAACCGGAGATGAACGAAAAGGAATTACGCATCCGCTGGAAAGATCAGGGTGCGAACATGTCTTATCGATGTCAAATCGCGCGTGATGAAAGTTTTCTGAATCCGGTGATTGAGCGTCAAGTGAATCAGCCGGAAATCCTGTTTCCCAAACCGGCTGAGCCGGGCGTTTATTATGTGCGGACCAGCACGATTGACCCGTCAGGTTATGAAGGCAGTTTCTCCGCGCCTCAAAATTTTGAAATCAAAAGCAGTAACGGCTACTGGGTTATTCTTGGCGCTTACGGCTTGATGGCTTTGCTGATTTTACTGCTGCCTTAGCTTGATTCCGGCTCCGGATCAGGGATAATAAATTATGAGCTTAAAATCCTTCCTCGCTCATCTAAAAAAACACATCACTTTTATTCTGGTCGGGATCATTGCGATCCTGGTGATGGAATATTTCGGTTTTTTTCTGGGCATCAGCAATTACTGTTATGACGCGTTCTTCCGTCTTCGTGGCCCTGTCCCGCCGCCTCAAAGCATTGTGCTCTTGGCCGTTGATGAAAAAACACTCGATCAGCTGGGCCGGTGGCCTCTACAGAGGCGTTACTATGCAAGGCTTTTTGACCGGTTAAGCGCAGCACGCGCGGTCGGTCTGGATATCCTGATGATCGAGCCCTCAGCAGACGATTCCCTGCTCTCCGACGCTCTCGTCGCGCGTCACCGCATTGTGTTTCCGTCTTATATTTCGAAAGGCGTCCGGATCGTTCCTTCGCTATCGATGTTCAATCCGCAGAGCACGGGGCATATCCACCTCGAACAGGACATCGACGGCGTCGTACGGAAAGTTTACCATACCCTCTATCACGGTGACCGGAAACTCGTCTCCTTCACATCTCTGCTGTTCGAGAAACTGACGGATCAATCTTTTCCCCGGGAAAGATTTGACGGCCGTGGCGAGGGACTGTCCGGCGGCCAATCCAACATCATCCAGATGGACATGAGGGCCATCAATTATTACGGTCCGCAGGGAACTTTTCCGATCTTTTCTTTTTCAGATGTTGTCGGTGACAAATACGATACTGCATTTTTTAAAGACAAGATTGTCCTGGTTGGCGTTACGGCTGAGGGTCTGGAGGCGGGTGTGCTGACGCCCTTCAGCCAGCAGCGCAATCATATGAGCGGTGTCGAAGCCCACGCTCATATTTTGGCCAATCTGATGGATGGCAGTCGGATGATCGCCGCGCCTAATGCCGTGGTCTGGTTTTTTTCTTTTGGACTGTGCTGCTTATGCTTCTGCCTCTTCCTCAGGGGGGACGGATGGCGCGCAACCGTGTTGTGGCTGATCTCCATGATGACTGTCTGTATCGGCTCCTTTGTTCTTTTCGCGCTGTTTGATTTGTGGTTCAGCCCTGTCCCGTTCGCCTTGCTTCTGCTGCTGATGTTTTTCATCGCTTACATTTTCAGAATGGAGGAGACCCGGAAGGAACTGTCCGAAGCAAAAGAGCTGTGGGAGGATTCCTTCAATACGATTGATGATGCCATCATGGTTCTGGATAAGCGGGGCAATCCTCTGCAAATGAACGGGGCGGCGGACAAATTGCAAAGAGAAGATCAGCAACTGCTGGCCGCCATCGCAAGCAAGTTGCCTGTGGATTCCGTCGGTTCCCGTCAGGAGAATAAAATGAATCACTCCGCGGCCGATGTTGACGGACTGGTCAGCGAAGAGATAGCCGACCCTGATCGTGATCGGTATTATGCGGTCAAGCGCCTGCCCCGATACGACTGCCTGGGGCGCCTGATCGGTTTTGTTCAGGTCATTCAGGAGATCACGCAGCAAAAGAAGATCGCGCGTGAAAGACAGCGTCTGGAGTATGAGCTGATGCAGGCCCAGAAAATGGAAGCCATTGGAACGCTTGCCGGAGGGGTCGCTCATGATTTCAATAATATCCTGATGGGCATTCAGGGATATGTCTCCCTGCTGCAGCTTGACAGCAATACGACCGATCAGCATATCGACAAGCTTAGAAAAATCGAATCACAGGTCCAGAGTGCGGCGCATCTGACCCGCCAGCTGCTGGGATTCGCGCGCGGCGGTAAATACGAAGTCAAGTTAACCAATCTCAACGATCTGATCGCGGATAGTTCTGACGTGTTCGGCCGGACAAAAAAAGAACTTAGCATCAGCTTGCGTTTTGAAGATAAAATCTGGTCGGTGATGGTGGACAGGGGGCAGTTGGCGCAGGTATTGCTCAATATGTATATCAACAGTTGGCAGGCCATGCCCGGCGGAGGAGATCTTTACATAGAAACACAAAATCTTGTGCTCAACGATGACGACGCCGCGTCTCATAGCGTCAAACCCGGACGATACGTGAAAATTTCCATGACCGATACCGGGACGGGGATGGACGAAATAACGCAGAAGCGTGTGTTCGAGCCATTTTTCACGACAAAAGAAAAAGGAAAGGGAACAGGACTGAGGCTGGCTTCGGCTTACGGCATTATAAAAAATCACGGCGGTTTTATTGATGTACGAAGCGAAATCGGCAAGGGTGCGACATTCAGTGTCTATCTACCGGCGGCGGACGAGCAAAAAAAGGAGGACGAAGACGCTTCAGAAAGAAAAATTTACAAAGGGCAGGGAACGATACTGGTTGTTGATGATGAGCCGATGAATGTCATGGTCATGCAGGAGCTGCTTCAAAGTCTTGGTTACAGCGTCTTATGCGCGGGCAGCGGGCAGGAAGCGATGTCCATCTATATGCTGAAAAAAGGGCGGATAGATCTTGTGATTCTTGATATGATTATGCCCGGAATGGGAGGATCGGCGACCTTTGACGGCCTGCGCGGCCTGAATCCCGATTTGAAAATTATACTGTCCAGCGGCTATAGTGCCGATGGTGAGGCCAGGAAAATTCTCGACCGGGGATGCAATGGCTTCATTCAGAAACCTTTCCTGCTCAATGAACTGTCTCAGAAAATACGTGAAATCATATAAGGGGTAACCGACCGGCTGCCGATATATCAACCATTTTGCAGCAGGCTACAAAGAATCAATACTCGTCGGGCTTGAGCCGGATTGAAATTAAACAGTTTGCATTATGGGAATGAATGTATTAAATTTTATCATACGGGGTGCCGTTCCTTCCGGTTTTTTCGGAAAACGGCTGAGATTATACCCTTTGAACCTGACCCGGGTAATGCCGGCGTAGGGAGTGGCGACCGACATTAAAACTGCATAAAAGCCATGTCCTTCTTTCAGGCAAAGGGCATGGCTTTTTTTACGGATGTGGCTTGAATGGACGAGCGTGTTGTCATTGTCAGCGGTGGACGTCTGGGATCGCAGGCTTTCTTTCAAAAGCAGCTCGCGATGACGGATAAACGGCTGATCATCGCCTGTGACGGCGGTTTGCGGCATCTGGCGGCGGCGGGGATTCAGCCCGACGCGCTCATTGGCGATATGGATTCCATCAACGCCGCGCAACTTGAGGTGTGTGAACGGCGGGGTGTTAAGATCATCCGTCATCCGGCGAAGAAAGACTTTACGGATACCGCGCTGGCGCTGGACTATGCGCTGGCGTTGAAGCCCGGAGCCATCGATATCTGGGGCGCTCTGGGCGGAAGAATTGATCATGCCCTGGCAAACATTCATTTGCTGATCCGGGGAAAAAACGCCGGAATTCCCGTGAGACTTGTCGATGAATATGCGGAAGTGATGATTGCAGGCGGTGAAATTTGGTTTGATAACGCCGTCGGATGTCTTGTTTCGCTCATCGCGCTTGATCCCGTTGTCGAAGACATTACGCTTGCGGGATTTGAATATTTCCTGACCCATGAAAACCTGTCCATGGCGGAGTCTCGCGGCATCAGCAATGTGATGACCTCGTCTGAGGCGACGCTTAGCG
>CAZDYR010000278.1:0-3988 GCA_964509625.1 uncultured Smithella sp.
TTCCGCCGGTCACGGCACGCTTCCGGCGATGAACTACCGCTCCGGCCGTCCCGAGAATTTCACCGAAGTCAGCGGGCATAACATCCAGAAAATTCTTTTCGAACGCGGCGGCAAAATGCACGGCTGCATGCCCGGCTGCCTCGTACAGTGTTCCATCATTTACCCCGACAAAGAAGGCAATAAAATCTGCGCGGCTTATGAATATGAAACGATCGCGCTTTTAGGAACCAATCTCGGTATTACCGACAACGATGAAATCGCGAGGCTCAAATTTATGTGCGATGACATCGGACTGGACGCCATTGAAGCCGGCAGCGCCCTGGGCGTGGCCGCGGAAGCCGGAAAAATGGCCTGGGGAGACGCGAAAGGCGCGGCCAAACTGCTCAATGAAATTGAAAAGGAAACACCGCTGGGATTTGCGCTGGCCAATGGTGTCGTGACCACGGCGCGCCACCTCAAAGTGGACCGCATTCCGGCGTTCAAGGGCCAGGCCCTGCCCGCACACGACCCGCGCGCGGTGAAAGGCACGGGGGTCACCTATTTTTCCTCCCCGATGGGCGCGGATCACACGGCAGGCCTCACCTACCGGCAGCCCAAGGACAAGAAAGAGCAAATTCAAACCTCGCTGGGCACGCAGATCAAAGCGGCCGCCTGCGACGCTTACGGCTACTGCCTGAATTCCGTTCCGGGCAGCGCGTCCATCTACAGTTTTTTTACCGCTCTCATGAACGCGCGCTATGGTCTGAACCTCACCGAAGACGACATTATCAACACCTCCAAGCAATTGCTTCGCGATCAGCTGGCGTTCAATGAAAAAGCGCAATTCAGTCAGATCGATAAAAAAATACCGAAATTTTTCCGTGAAGAGCTGATCGCGCCGACCTCCGCCGTTTTTGACGTCGAGGAAGAAAAAATCAAGGAACTCTGGAAGGGGCTTGATGCCTTCAAGGAAAAGGAAAAAGTCCATGAAGTGCGTATCCCGCCATCTCCCGACATTCTGATGGGCGAAGGGGTAGCCAGAGTCATGGGTAAAAAAATCAAAGATCTGAAAGTGACCAAAGTCTTTCTGGCCACCGATCCTTTTATGTTCCAAAGCGGACGCGCCTCTGAAGTGCAGACGTTGCTCATCAAAAGCGGCCTCGAAGTGGTTCCTTTCCCGGAAGTCGTTCCCGACCCGCCCATCGAACTCATTGAACGGGCGGGCAAGCTTTATAAAGACTCCGGCTGCAACGGCATCATCGGCCTGGGCGGCGGGAGTTCCATCGATTCGGCAAAATGCATCGGCCTGCGTGTTTCGCATGGCGGTGATTTGCGCGAATATGAAAGCATTATCGGCGGCGGGGCAAAAATCAAACCGGTGCTCCCGCCCGTGATCACCATTCCCACAACCTCCGGAACGGGCAGTGAAGTGAATCCCTGCGCCGTACTCACGGACCAAGGCAGAGGCCTGAAATTCATTCTGATGAGCAATCATCTGGTGCCGAAACTGACGGTTGTC
The DNA here is from genome assembly GCA_964509625.1 of uncultured Smithella sp. Taxonomy (GTDB): domain Bacteria; phylum Desulfobacterota; class Syntrophia; order Syntrophales; family Smithellaceae; genus UBA8904. Next base: position 1,499 of record CAZDYR010000278.1, read on the forward strand.
GATCCGGTTTTCACCAAAACCATGCCGTCATTTTTGACCATCGAGTCCGGCATTGACGCGCTGGCGCACTGCATCGAGGGCCTGGTCTGTACGGCGGAAAAATATCACCCCTATTATGAATCCAAGGCTTTCTTCGGCATCAAACTGGTTGGCCGCAGTTTGGTTAAAGCCGTCAAAAATCCGGATGATATCGGCGCGCGCATGGATATGTGCATGGCATCGATGTGCGGGGGGCTCGCGCTGCTCAAGGGCTTGGGATCGGGCCATTCCATCTCCCATGCGCTGGGCACGCAGCACAAGCTGCCGCACGGCCGGACGGTCATATACGGTCTGCTCGGTTTTGTCATGGCCAACAAGGAAACCTGCCGGGAGCAGTTTGAAGAAATCGCCTATCTGATTAATCGTTCCGGCGATCTGGAAGAGTCCCTGCGCAGGCTCTACGCGGATCTGGACATTAAGATCAGCCTCAAGGATTACGGCATCAGCAAAAAAGATTTACGGCAGGTCGCTTTCCACGCCTCACGCGAAGCCGTCAATCTGGCCACCGATCCGGCTTCGCCCAGCCAGTCCAAAATTCTGGAACTGCTCAATAAAATGTACGAATAATTTTCCTCCGGGGATAGCAGGTTTTTACCTGCTACCCCGCTCTTTCCAGGCACCCTCAAAACCTTGCCCTTTACACCCCAAGCCTTGCGCTTTGCGCCCACGCGGCCTGCGCAAAGCAATAATTGATTTGTCAAACCCCCTTGTTTTGGTTATAGTTGCGGGGCATGAGGTCGAGCGCCGCTTGTCTTCACATTCCGAAGCAACCCGGGGAAACGGCATGGCTCAAAAACACAACACCGTCGGATACAGCAGGCTCTGGGGAGAGGTCACAGCCTTTCTGGCGCTGTTTTTCGACAATGTCGGCACGATGATCTTCTTTTCGGCCATTTTGATTTTCACATTCAACTATCCGGCCGAGATTATTCTCACGCGTATGATTCCCGGAACAGCCTTCGGCATTTTCCTGGGCGATCTGATCTACACGTGGCTGGCGGTTCGACTTGCGCGAAAAACGGGACGGACGGACGTCACGGCCATGCCGCTGGGCATCGATACGCCCTCCACCATCGGGATCGCCTACGCGGTGATCGGCCCCGCCTATCTCGCCACCCATGATGCGATTTTGACCTGGCATATCGGCATGGCCACGCTTTTCATGATCGGGATTGTCAAAATCATCGTTTCCTTTTTTGGGGGATGGATTCAGCGCGTCGTCCCGACGGCGGGGCTCTTGGGGTCGCTTGCGGGCGTGGGCCTTTTGCTTCTGGGGTTTTTGCCGCTGGTCGAAATCTTCAGCGCGCCGGTGGCGGGCCTCGCCGCGACGGGGCTGATCTTCGCCGCGCTTTTTGCCAAGCTGCATCCCGTCGGCCGGTTAAACGGCGTTCTGGCGGCGGTGGTCCTGGGAACGGTGGCACATTTCGCCTTAGGGTATTTCGGGCTGGCGGCGGAATTTAAGATCCCTTCGCTGATGCTGCACTTCAGCCTGCCCACCCTGTCTGTAGATTTTCTGCAAACACTGCCGCAGAGCCTTCAGTATATGACACTCGCCGTCCCTTTCGGAATTCTGACCATCGTCGGCGGCATCAACAACACCGAGAGCGCGAGGCTTGCGGGTGACAACTATCGCACGCGCGACATTCTGCTGACTGAAGCCCTCACGTCGCTTGCGGCATCCTTTTTCGGCGGCGTCGCGCAGACCACACCCTACATCGGACAACCGGCCTACAAGAAAATGGGCGCGCGATGGGGGTATACGCTGGCAACGGGATTGTGCGTGGGCGCGGGCTCAGTCGTCGGGCTGCTGGCGCTTTTTGTCGGCCTGATCCCGCGTGCGGTCATCGCGCCGATTCTGATCTTCATCGGTTTTGAGATCGTCCATCAGGCCTATCGAGAATCGCCGCCCGCCCATTCGCCGGCCGTCAGCTTAGCCTTTCTTCCGGTGATCGCGAGCCTTGTGATGATCATTCTTGGACAGTTTCTCGGAGCTCTGGGCATCGCGACGGATCAACTGCCGCCGCATTTGCGGACCATGCATGCTTCGCTTTCGATGCTTGCCAACGGCTTCATCGTCACCGGACTCTTATGGGGCAGCCTGCTGGCCTTTCTGATCGATTCTCAGACAAGACATGCCGCCCTTTGCGCTTCCGTTTGCGGATTGCTGACGCTTTTCGGAATCATCCATTCGATTTTACCAAACGGCGCTCTTTATCTGCCCTGGCAGGTAAAATCCGGCTTGCACTTTTCGGTCGCGGCGGCTTATTTCGCGCTTGCCGCAGTCCTGCTGCTCGTGGGGAAATCCAAACCCGGAAAAGAGAGGGCATGATGATTGTCGGCATGTGGATGACGCGCGATGTGGTTACCATTTCTCCGCACACCCCGCTTGCGGAAGCCGCCGCCATCATGACCGGGCGGCGCATCCGCCGTCTGCCGGTTGTCGAACGGCGG
>CAZDYR010000279.1:0-3973 GCA_964509625.1 uncultured Smithella sp.
CATATCAGTCCGCAGCAAAACTCCGTACAGTTGAGATTTAGAATAGATGGAAAGCTGATGGATGTACCTTCTCCGCCGAAGTCTCTTTTTCTGCCGATTATTGCCCGGATGAAGATTCTTTCCAATATGGATATAACCGTTTCAAGAATTCCACAGGACGGCCGGTTTACTCTGAAGCTGGACAAAAAAGAAATCAATGTACGTGTGTCCACCATTCCGACCATCTACGGGGAAAACATGGTTCTGCGCCTGTTGGATACCAGCGGAGGCGTTTATTCACTGGACCGTTTAGGCATGAGCGCCCCCGATATGGAAAAAATCGACCGGGTAAGCCGCAAACCCTACGGCATGGTTTTGAGCACCGGGCCCACCGGCAGCGGCAAAAGCACCAGTTTGTACGCAATCCTGAACGCCATCAATAAACCGGACATCAATATTATGACGCTGGAAGACCCCGTGGAGTACCGGATCAACAATATCCGACAGATTCAACTCAACCGGAAGGCGGGAATGACATTTGCCGGCGGGCTGCGTTCGATTTTGCGCCAGGATCCGGACGTCATTATGGTGGGTGAAATTCGCGACGCGGAGACGGCGGCTATTTCCGTGCAGGCCGCGCAAACCGGACACCGCGTGCTCTCCACGGTTCATACCAACGACGCGGCAGGCGCGATCTCCCGTTTTATTGACATGGGAATTGAGCCCTTCCTGATCTCATCCGTTCTTCTGGTATCATTCGGACAGCGGCTCGTCAGAATGGTTTGTCCGTATTGCAAAGAGCCTTATTCCCCGTCCGAAAAATCCTATGCGGCTCTGGGGATCACGCCCGACGAAGCCAAAACAGCCGATTTTCAGCGAGGCAAAGGCTGTTACCAGTGTAAAAATACGGGATACAAAGGGCGAACGGGAATTTTTGAGGTTCTGATCAATGACGAGATGGTTCAGGAAATGATCCTGAAAAAGAAATCAAGCCTGGAAATTACGCGAGCGGCTGTCGAGGCCGGAAACATGCAGACACTGCAGAAAGACGCAGCCCGTAAAGTATTGCGGGGGATCACCACGCTGGAAGAGGCCGTCACCTCTGTCATGACATGATTCATGGAAAGATAAAGCATGGCAACCTACCGATATAAAGCGATTAATGAATCCGGAAATACGCTTTCAGGGACACTGGAGGCGGATTCCGTCCAGAATGTAAATGCCATTCTGACTTCACGCGGACTCATTCCTTCTCAGGTGACACAATCCACGGAGGCGGAGCGCGACACGCTGTGGACCAGACTATCGGCGCTTGCGGGCACAGTCAAAACAAGAGATCTCATCCTGTTTACCAAGCAGTTCCGCTCCATGCTCAATGCGGGTGTGCCGATCATCAGGATTATGCAGGTTTTGGAAGCCCAGACGGAAAGTAAAGTCTTAAGGCAGGCCGTTACGGCTATTGTTGCCGATATTCGACAAGGAGCCACCATAGCGGACGCGTTTGAAAAGCATCCCAGGATTTTTTCGCATCTCTATTGCAGCATGCTGCGCGCGGGAGAAGTGAGCGGAAGTGTTCCCAGCGTTCTCGACAGGATGATTTATATCATCGAACACGAAGCAAAAATCAAGTCCGATATCAAATCGGCGATGCAGTATCCCCTGATGGTCGTCATTGCGCTGGGGATTGCGTTTGTCGTGCTTCTGACTTTTGTGATTCCCAAATTTGCCATGCTCTTCAGTTCAACGGGCATGGAATTGCCATGGCCCACTAAAATAGCCATGCTGTTGAATGAATACCTCAAAAACTACTGGTATGTGATTATCGGTGTTGTGATCGCAGTCGTCTTTGGACTGCGGCAGTATTTCAAAACAGAAAACGGCAAACTGGTCAGGGACAATTTCCTTTTGCGTGTTCCCGTTCTGGGGCCTTTATTTCAGAAAGCGGCCATGTCCCGTTTTGCAAGCATTTTTGCCATTTTGCAGTCCAGCGGCGTTCCGGTCATGCAGTCGCTGACCATTTTATCGGACACAATCGGCAATGCCGCAATCGCCCGTTCTTTTAATTACGTTCGGGATAAGATAGAAGAAGGCTCGGGGATTGCGACCCCTCTCAAAACGGCGCCCTACTTCCCGCCGATGGTGGTGGACATGATCGCTATCGGAGAGGAATCCGGAAACATTGAAGAAATGCTGAGGGAAATATCCAAACATTATGATGATGAAGTCGAGTTTGCCGTAAAAGCCCTCTCCGACGCGATAGGACCAATCCTGATTGTCGGGCTGGCGGCTGTGGTCGGTTTTTTTGCATTAGCGATCTTCATGCCAATGTGGGATATGACAAAAATGGCTAAATAACGGTAGATAACGGAAACATGAAAAGAAAGAATTTTTACGTAAACCTTTATATTTTAATACCGGTAATCTATACCGGAATCACCATTATCGGTGTAATCGCCGCTTACCAGCTCACGTCCATGCTGGGAAAAGTGAACCAGTCAGTGTGGGTCAATATTTATACGCTGGCTGTCGTCATTGGTTTTATTTCATTTTTAGCCAGCTTTATTATCCTGCGGCTTCTCCTTAAACCGGTGGTTGATTTCGTGGATAAAACCCAGAAAATGCCCATTTTTTCAGCGGCAAAAGTTGAAAAAACAGCCAATATCACGGATGATCTCAGCCAGATTAATCAGGTGTTTGACAATGTCGCCAATATATTGAGCAATGTGGAGGCCAAGGAACTCTTTCCCAATATTATAGGTTCCAGCGCGGCCATGCGCAATATTTTTACGCAGATCATCAAGGTCGCTCCTACGGATTCCACGGTTTTAATCACCGGCGAAAGCGGAACAGGCAAGGAGATGATTGCTTCAAGTATCTATGAACACAGCCTGCGAAAGGGAAAACCTTTTGTCGCGATCAACTGTGTGGCTATACCGGAAGGATTGCTGGAGAGCGAATTATTCGGACATGAAAAAGGATCTTTCACGGGAGCAACAGGTCGAAAAATAGGCAAATTTGAAATGGCGGACGGCGGCACCGTGTTTCTGGATGAAATCGGAGATATGCCGATGGCTACGCAGGCAAAATTGATGCGCGCGCTTCAGGAAAAAGAATTTGAGCGCGTAGGGGGGACAACACCCATTCGCATTGATGTTAGATTTATTGCGGCAACCAATAAAGATTTACTGCAAAGCATTGAAGATGGCAAATTTCGGGAAGATCTCTATTTTCGTTTGAATGTCTTTTCCATATCCCTGCCGCCTCTTCGGGACAGGCGTGAGGATATTTCGATGCTGGCCAGCTATTTTCTGGAGAATTCTCCAAAGCCTGCAAAATTATCAACGGCCGCATTACAGGTTTTGATCGGATATCAATGGTCTGGAAATATCCGGGAGTTGAAAAACGTTATTGAAAGAGCGTCAATCATGTCGGAAGACGGCATCATTGATGTCCAGCATCTGCCTGAGCACATACGGAAGGGCAATAAAAAGTTGATCAGTGCTTTAAAAGATCATTTGCCGCTTGATGAGCAGATTAATTTACTGGAAAAAGAAATGATCATCGGAGCTCTGAAGGAATCAGGGGGTGTTCAGGTAAAAGCCGCAAATATTCTGGGAATTAATCAAAGAAGTCTGTGGCATAGAATTAAAAAACACGAAATTGATGTTGCAAGTTTTAAAAATCTACAATAAATGTAGAAAAGGTACAAATATTTTGACATTGTTTTATCTCTTTAGATTGGCGGAGTAGCCAACCTTTCGCCGGCATGAGGAAGTACTAAAAATAACATAATGATATTAGTATATTAATGAAATAGTTTTTAGAGTCAAAATTATTTAATTTATATAAGATCATTGGTATATTCCTTGTATATAATTTAATAAAAACGAAAGTTAATATTATTGAATTGACAAGAAAAACGCATAAAAAAATGAGGAGGAAAAAATGATTCGAAATCAAAAAGGTTTTACATTGATCGAAATTATCGCAGTGC
>CAZDYR010000280.1:0-3972 GCA_964509625.1 uncultured Smithella sp.
GTTGTTGTGTGGCGCCCTCAATGTTTTGGCGGCGGAATTGAAAGTCGGGGACAAGGCGCCTGATTTTTCCCTGAAAGACTCAAAGGGAGACACCTACAGCCTGAATTCTCAGGTTTTCCAGGGAAAGGTGATGTCCGTTTTTTATGTTGATCCTGACGAAAAAGATTTAAACGCTCACGTTGAAGACGCTCTGCTCAAAGAACCGGGTCTGGATCGCAATGTCCGTTATAAAGGATTGGGAATCACCAATTTGAAAGCTACCAGGATGCCGAACTTTCTTCTTAAAATGGTGGTTAAAGACAAACAGGAAAAAACAGGCGCCATCATTTTACTGGACGATAACCAGACCATTCTCAACCTTTGGGGTTTGAAAAATCACACGTCCAGTTTGGTGATTCTGGATAAGCAGAGAATTTGCCGCTATGTTTTCAACGGTCAGCTTCCGCCCGCGGAAGTCCAGAAGGTTTTAAAAATTATAAAGGATTATCAAATCAAATAAAAGGTATCGATTCACCATAACGGGTTTTTGCGGCGCGCCGGCGATTGCCCCGAACACCGGCGCGCCTTTTGTTTGCAGTCGGTCTTGTATTTGATGCGATATGATTTTTTAAAGCAAATTATCAGGAAGGTGAGGCATGTCGATCATTATCGATGGCAATAAAATTGCGAAAGACATTCGTCAGGCTGTACGCGAAGAAACTTTAACATTCAAGGGCAAAACAGGAATTGTTCCCGGTCTGGCCGTTGTGCTGGTGGGTGAAGACCCGGCTTCACAGGTTTATGTGGGCAGAAAGGCGAAAGCCTGCGCGGAAGTCGGTTTTTTGTCGCGGGAATACACGTTTCCTCCGGATACGACGGAAAGCAAACTGCTGAGTTTGATCAATGACCTCAACAAAGATGAACTCATTCACGGCATACTGGTTCAGTTGCCGCTTCCCGGGCATATCGCCACGGATAAAATCATTGCCGCCATTGATCCGTATAAAGATGTGGATGGTTTTCATCCCTACAATGTCGGCGGTCTGGTCACCGGCTCGCCGCTTTTTGTGCCCTGCACGCCCCGGGGTATTATGGAGTTAATTTCACGCACCGGGATCAAACTGTCCGGCAAAGATGCGGTTGTTGTCGGGCGCAGCAACATTGTGGGCAAGCCCATGGCGCTTTTGCTTCTCGCGCAAAACGCAACCGTTACGATGTGCCATTCCAGGACAAGGGATCTTCCGGCGGTTACGTCACGCGCGGATGTATTAATTGCCGCCGTGGGCAAGGCCCGGATGATTACCGCGAACATGGTCAAAGAAGGCGCAGTCGTGATTGATGTTGGCGTAAACCGTCAGGAAAACGGCAAGCTGGCCGGGGATGTCGCTTTTGAAGAAGTCGCGGCAAAGGCGTCTTGCATCACGCCGGTTCCCGGCGGTGTGGGACCGATGACCATCGCCATGCTGATGAGAAACACGCTGGACGCGGCGATCAGGATGGGATCGTGATCCCATCTTCATGCTGCGGGGCAAGATGATTATTGTCAATCCCGCTTAACTCCGACGGGTGCCGATGCTCCTGAGCCTGCTGCGATGGTTGATGCCGATGGCTGAGGTATGCGTAAAGTCTCAATAATTTTTACTTTTAATGATGGTCATACGAGTCGCCATAAATCCCTTAAAAGCTCATAGCGCGGATTGACACAATGGCTTGAAAATTTGATCGCTTTGTCGGATACTCTCTTAGAGAATGTCATCTGATAAAGAAGGGATGATGAATGTTTTTCATACGCCTGAAGCTGCGGCTGAGTTTTGTAATCTCAATTGCCGCTGTCGCCTTTTGCGGCTTTAACCTTTTCTGCCCTATTGCCGCGCAGGCGGAGTCGTTAAAGAACATAAGCCGGGTTGAAGGGGGCATTCGCGTGTCCGGAGCCTGGGCTCTATACCCGATGATGGTGAAATGGGCCGGGGAGTTTAAAAAGGTTTATCCCGGAGTCAGAATTGATGTATCAGCCGGAGGTGCGGGAAAAGGCGTGACGGATGCTCTGTCCGGTTTAGTGGATATCGGCATGGTGTCCAGAGAACTAAGAGCTGAAGAGATAAGGCAAAAAGCTTTCTTTGTGCCGGTGGTTAAAGACGCGGTTTTCCCGACCGTTAATGCCAATAATCCTGTTTTGAAGGAACTAAACCAAAGGGGATTGACAAAAAAGGATTTTATCGATTTGTGGATCGCCGGCCGGTCTGTGAACTGGGGGGAACTCTCCGGCACAAAAAACAATCAAAAAATTCGTGTATACACGCGTTCAGATTCCTGCGGCGCGGCTGAAACATGGGCGAAATATCTGGGCGCAAAACAGGAGGATCTCAAAGGGGTTGCCGTCTACGGTGATCCCGGACTGGCGGAAGCGGTCAGAAGGGACAAAACAGGAATCGGCTTTAATAATCTGAATTACGCCTATGATATTAAAACAGGCATTCCCCTGCAAGGTCTGCAAATCGTACCGATCGATGTGAATGAGAACGGCCGTTTAGATCCGCAGGAAAGGCTAAGGACAAAACAGGAAGCCATCCATTCGGTCATGTCGGGAGTTTATCCTTCACCGCCGGCCAGGGATCTTTATCTGGTGGCGAAGGAAGCATTCAGAGGTCCGGCAAAAATTTTTGTGCACTGGATCCTGACTGACGGGCAGAAATATGTTGATGAAGTGGGTTATCTGAGGATAAGCGACGCGCAAATCAAAGATGCTTTAAAGAAAACGGTGCAATAGATTATTTATCAAGAATGTACTGCCTGCTGAAGCGGCAGGTATAAGTTGTTTATAGCAGGATATACGGCATTAATGCATTGCCGTTGCCGGAGAAAGAAATCCATCCCCGGTTCTGTTTTTCGTTAATTGCTGACGGATTACCCGGATACAGGAGAAGCATCCATGAGTTTGGTCTCGGTCGTCATTCCCGCGTATAATGTAGCTCCTTGGCTTCCGCTGCTCTTTGAGGGTCTGAACGTTCAGACGTTTCATGACTTTGAGACGATCTTTGTTAACGACGGTTCGACAGACAAAACGGGGGCTCTTCTGGACGCCTACGCGTCATCCAGAGAAGGAGTCAGGGTCATTCATCAGTCCAACGGCGGCATTTCGGCGGCTCGGAATGCGGGTGTGGATGCAGCATCCGGGACCTATATCGCGTTTATTGACGGCGACGACACGGTTGGGCCGTCCTATCTTGCCGACCTGGTTTCTCTGGCGACATCACTGGATCTTGATTTTGCGATGTGCAACGGATGGCGCTTTCGTGAAAAACCCGGCGATATGACCGATCACCCGCTTGTCAGTCATCCGAAGCCGGAAGGTGTGATGTCAGGGCTGGAGTGGTTTGAAGCGACGCTTGAAGACGGAGAGTGCTTCACGGCCTGGACGACGATGGTTCGGCGGGAATTCCTGCTGCGTCATAAAATCCGTTTCATGGAAGGGGTCTGCATGGAAGACCTTCTCTGGAGCGCGATGGGTAAGTCAAAAGCAAAGCGGGTTGCCTACACACCGCAAAGGAATTACTACTACCGGTGGGCGCCGGGTTCGATCATGAATGACGCATCCCTGGGCGGAAAGCTCCGGCGCATTGAATCCTACATGATTGTCATCGAGGAACTGTGGCGGATAGCGGAATCGGAGACGCCAAGGGTATCAGCTCTTTTCAACCGGCTGGGGGCCGCTCTGGGCAGAGTTCTGCTTGGCCAGATCGCCAAGACCGGTACTTTGCGGCAGCGTATCGCGATTTTGTCGGAACTCCGGAAAAGGGGTTTTCTTGCGCGTTTATTTCGCGAAACCAAAGACATCGCGCACCGGAAACGGATTGTCAGGGCCTGCGGTTATGGAATGCTTGGCCTGTTTGCCGACCGGACGTTTTGGCCTGCATCCCCAAAATAATTCACCTTCCTCCATGAAGGAGAAGTATACATGAGTTTGGTTACAGTCGTCATTCCCGCGTATAATGT
>CAZDYR010000281.1:0-3969 GCA_964509625.1 uncultured Smithella sp.
GTCCGGGCCTTTTGTATTCAGTGGCAACGTACCCATATTCCTTTTTAAAATCAAATGAAATCCATCCGGGGCCGCAAGGCGCCGCGGGTCTTTGAATCTTTCCTGTCAATCATTTCGATGTCTTTCAAAACCCTTTGACTTCTCTAAAAAAGCTGTCATTATTGTTGCCATTCAGTGGTGATAAATTCCGGTTAAAGGAGGCATTTGTATGGCGATCAAAGAATGCGCAAACTGCGGCTATAAGTCTGACGCACCGTTTGATGATGATATTTGTCCCGCTTGCGGACAGACATTCTGGAAATGCCGGGAATGCGGCTATATCCTGAAAGCGCCGACGATTCCGGAGCAATGCCCCTCGTGCTACCGGAAATGCGAATTTAAAAACGTCACCTGCTACACGCCGGAATGCGGCGGTCCGGGACACATCGACAAAGCCCTTTAACCGGCCGAGCAATGCTTTCAGCCCGCCAAAGCTCCATCAAATCGTCGATTCGAGGATTTCACGAATCTTTCTGGAAAGATCCAATATACGAAAAGGTTTTTGGATGAAGCCCTTGCAGCCGCGGTTCATGATGGCCTGGGCGTCACCATCAACGCTGTAACCGCTGGAAAGAATCACCTTGACGGCCGGATTAATTTCCATCAGGGCATCAAAGGTTTTACCGCCGCCGATTCCCGGCATAATCATGTCCAGAATGACAAGATCTATGGATTTCCATTGGTCCGCGTAAATGGTCAGGGCTTCCTGACCGCTCCCTACCGCGATGACCCTGTAGCCGATGTTTTGGAGAAGTTCTTTTGTCGGGATCACGTTACTCAATTCATCATCCACAATCAGGATCGTTTCATGGCCCTTTAAGAGCTGTCCCTCCCGGGAAGGATTTTCGGCAACCCATTTGCTCTCAGGGGAGGCGGGAAGAAAGATACTGAACCTGGACCCTTTTCCCACTTCGCTGTCCACGATAATAAACCCTCCATGATTTTTAATGATGCCGTAAGCGGAGGCAAGCCCCATGCCCGTACCTTTCTCCGGCCGCTTGGTGGTGAAAAACGGCTCAAAAATTCTTTCCTTGATGGAAGCATCCATCCCTGTGCCCGTATCGGAAATGGATATCTTTACATAACGCCCCGGTTGGACATCATAGGGTTTTACATCGGGATCGCCCAGCGAAACATTTTGAGATTCAAAATAAATGTCTCCGCCCTGCGGCATGGCCTGCCAGGCGTTAATCAATATATTCAAAATCACCTGATCGATTTGCCCCTGGTCGGCATCCACAATCCAGAGATCCTTCTGAAGCCGGTGGCTGATGGATATTTCTTTCTTTGTCCGGCTGAATATTTCCGCGCTGTCCAGGAGCAGTTTATTGAGATTGGTCGGTTTAACCTCATATTTACCGCCCCGGGCAAATCCTAAAAGCTGGCGGGTCAGATTCGCTCCGCTCATGACCAGTTCTTCTATCTTTTGAAGTCGTTCATAATGCGGATGGTCCTGATGGAGATCAAGTCTGGTCAGTACGGTATAACCCTGAATCCCCATGAGTATGTTGTTAAAATCGTGAGCAATCCCCCCGGCCAGCGTTCCGATCGCTTCCATCTTCTGGGCGTGAAAAAGCTGGGCCTCCAGCTTGGCCCGGGCTTCTTCCATTTTCTTACGCTCCGTTATATCGCGTGTACTTCCCTGCAGGCCGATGATGTTCCCCTGATCGTCATAAAGCCAGCTGGTGGATACCTCGATGTCCAGGAGGGAACCGTCTTTTTTATACTGTCTGGTTTCAACGATGCGGCGCTCGCTGCGCTCCTGCGGAGGCTTTCCAAGCTCCTGAAAGAGTTCCGCCACAACCCACGCGACATCTTCGTCGCAGATATACTTTTCAAGTCCGATGGCCATAACTTCTTCCGGAGTATATCCCGACAGATCCTCAACGGATGGGCTGACGTAGGTAAAGCGTCCGTCCAGATTCATGGTCCAGATGACGTCGGAAGAATTATCCGCGATGAAGCGGTACTTGCGTTCACTTTCGTGGAGCGCTTTTTCCGCCATTATGCGTTCGGTGATGTCCAGAGCCGTAAACGTCACACCGTCCGCAAGGTTGGAAGGATTAAGCGGCGTGGAGCTCATCAGGATTCTCATCATGCTTCCATCTTTGCGCATCCAGCTTGTTTCAACCGTGCCCGTCCCCCGCTCGGCGATCTGCGCGTATTTTTCTCTGCCGACAAATTCATATTCCTCATCCGTCGGATATAAAATTCTCGCGCTCTTTTCCAGAAGCTCTTCCCGCGAATAGCCCACCATCCGGCACAGGCGATCGTTGACCTGCTTGAGAATTCTGTTGGACACAAGGCCGATTCCGATGGGGGCCGCCTGAAAGATGCTTTTCAGGGTAGATGCGCTTCTCTCAAGAGCCTCTTCCATCTGCTTCTTTTGAGTGGTGTCCGCCGCGATATGAATAACCTGCTCCAGACGGTTATGGTTGTCAAAGACAGGGATGCAGGATATGTGAGAAGATCTGCCGAATGCTTCAACATCCATATCGGCAGTTTCCATTTTACCTCTCAGCATCAGTTTGGTTAATGGACATCCGTCAGGAGGCGTCGTCGTCTCTTTACCGTGAAATAACTCATGGCATTTCCTGCCCAGAATTTCCTCCAGCGGCAAACCCGATACCTTAATGAGCGCACTGTTCGCCGCAAGGATAACGCGTTCGGGGCTGATGATGACAGTGGGCTCCCCGACGGCCTCAAAAATGCCTTTCCATTCCCGCTGTGTTTTATTAATTTTGTCTTCCGACTGTTTGCGATCCGAGATATCTCTGATGTAGCCCAATGAAGCAGGTTGTCCGTTATGGGTAATCAGAGACGATGATATTTCAACATGGACAATCGTGCCGTCCGGCTTAAGAACTCTGCATTCGTATCGGGACGGCGCGGGTTTTCCCGCGTGCCTGCTGCAGATGATGTCCCGGACGCGTTGCCGGTCATCCGGATGAATCCAGGACAAAAATGGCTTTTGATCAAGTTCTTCGGGAGACCTGCATCCCGCCAGCTCCAGATAGCGCCTGTTGTAGAAAAGGCGACGCTCGTTCTGAACGATGACAACGGCTTCACTGGAATGATCCGTCGCGAGTCGATAAAAGGCTTCCCGGCTTTCTTCATCACGTGCAACGCGATGATCGGCGGCCAGATCCAAACTCGATGACTCCGGCTTGCTTTGCTTCCCGGCTTTTGTTTTATCCTTCACGGCAATGCCCTTTATAAGCAGGCTTTGTAATCTGACATCTCGATATTGTCTTTAACTCTGCCTTGTTGTGTGAACCAAGGCTGTTTCAAACTGACAGATCAATGCGAAAGAAGGAAGATGAGGAAATTGCCCATACCTTATCCGACTCCTAATATAGCAAAAGATCCAAATATACGCCATGCGAAATATAAGCCTTTATTTGCGGGAGGGTTGGCGGGAAGACACGAGGCGCGGGATAAGTCTTTTCATGGCTCCTGTTAAAACAACACGAGGGACTGCCCTGAAATCATAAGCCGAATCAACCACCTCGCAGCAAGCTGTCGAGGTATGAAATGAACGTCATAATATCTCAGCAAATTGCGGAGAATTAAGACTCGTCCCGCAGCAGCGGGATTAAAACGAATAAACGCAGGGAGCGAAAGCCTCCCTGCGTTTATTTTCCTTGTCTTTTAATACCTGATACCTGCCATCCGCCAGAGAAACATTTCTTCCGGAGTGAACCCCCGGCTATGCGGGGGCCGAAACGGACATGGCAGGATTTCCCGGGATCACAACTCCCAGGCCGCGCGCGCTCCTTCTTCCGTTGCTTCGATAATTCTTCGGGGCGTGCGGGCGTCGCCGACGGCGGCAAACGCAATACCGAGTTTTTCCAGAACACCCCCAAGCGCATTGACGGGCTTCATCCCGACGGCAATCACCACCTGGTCCACGGGAGAGATGGTGGATGC
>CAZDYR010000282.1:0-3959 GCA_964509625.1 uncultured Smithella sp.
GAGTGTGTCATTGATGGAAAGGCCATAAGAAGCGCCGACGGTCGTTACAAATATCAAGAAAACGCGTGCCGCATGATTTTTACGTTCGGTCCCGACGAGGTGGTTGTGCAGGTGACGGGAACCAGCGGCAACTACTGCCAATGTCCCGATCTGCGCAGCGGCCACGGTTGCGGTTTTAATACGCTGATCAATTCAGCCACCTATAAGAAAGAAAAGAAAAAAGCGCCAGCCGGCTCGCTTCCCGCAACTTCAGGCAAGGGCGGCATTTAAGATTGTCGGTGCCGGTTGCCAGACAGAACGGCAAATATAAACGAAAGGTTCCTATCGAGATATTGCATGCCTCAGGATATTCCGGAAAAAGACTGGCGGGTCTGGCGGGAGATGAAACCACATCTTCTCCAGAAGCAATGTGAAAAAACGCTTTCACGTCTTCGCGGGATTTTGGATAAGCCGCAGATGGACGCGCACGATACCTATCTTATACTATGCAAAACCGTTCAGGAAGAAGACAAATAAATTGCCGAGATGTTCGATGATCACCGCAGAAGCACCGCTCTGTTTTCCATACTGTCGATACTGCGCCACGGTCTTCTGACCCGACAAGACCTTGATCGTTTCTCTCCGGAAACACGCGAAAAAATCGAAAGCCTGGACAACGCGTTTTGAATAACAATAGCGGGAAAGTCCCGCCATTGTTATTCAACCTTAAGCCTTGCACCTTTAGCCTTGATTCTTGAGCCTTTGTCCTTGAACCTTTGTCCTTTATCCTACTTCTGTCTCTCCAATCCCTTCACGATCTGGGAGCGGATGATGCGCGGCAGGATCATCTGATGCTGCGGGCAGATCGCGCGGGGATTCTGATAGACGCAGTTGGCAAAACCCACCAGGTAATTTCTCAACTCGTGGTAGCGGACGATCTCATCAACGAAGCCCTTCTTGGCGCAGAACACCGGCCCCGATGTATCGTCGTAGTGCTTGACCATCTCGTTCATTTTGTCGATGATGGGGCCGAGCGGTTTGCCGGCGTCTTTTTCCTTGACGAGCCGGCGGGCGTAACTTGCCGCCGCGGCGGTTTCACCGTGCATGACGTTGATCTCGGTGGTCGCCGTCCCCAGAGAAAAGGCGTTGTTGTTGTTGGCTGTGGGGCCGCCCAGGACGTAATGCGCGGCCGCCGTGCCCTTGCGCAATACCACGAGCATCATGGGCAAATGAGAATTTTCAATGGAATAGATCAGCGACTGGCCAAGGCCCAGGAGCTCCGCCTTTTCCGCGATGTCGCCCACATCTATGCCCGAGGTGTCCTGAAACCAGATCATCGGAACTTTGTCGCGGGAACAAAGGGTGACAAACTCGCTCATCTTGATCAGGCCCTGGCGGTAGAGCTTGCCGCCCACGCCCATATACTGATTGGTGTATTCCGGATAGTTCGGAAACGCGCCCTGACGGTTGCCGATCACACCCATCAGATAGCCGTCAACCTTGACCAGGCCGCAATACATTTCCGGTCCGAATCCCGGACGGAATTCCAGATGCTCGGAGCCGTCAACCAGCCTGGCCAGTACCTGTTCAAAATCGTAAACCCGTTTTTTATTCACCGGAATAATGGAGGCGATCTCCGATGGTGAGTAAGCCGGTTGGGCGGGCGCAGCTACCCGGAAGAAACGCGGCTGGTAGGCCGGAAGATCATCCATGTAGTCTTTGATCGCGTCGAGTACCTGTTTTTCTTCCTCAAAAACAGCGCGGAAAAATCCGGTGACGTCGTAATGTACCTTAACGCTTCCCGGAGGCACCGATTTGAAATGCTTTGTGGCGTTGATGATTTCTTCCGCACCCGCTTCGTCAAACGATCCTTTGGGGGACATGCCGCTCACGATGCCGCTGCCGCCCACGGCCATGTTGGCTTTTTTATGCGCCAGCAGGATGGTCGGGCTGATGGATTGATAGCCGCCGCCCGCGGGATTGGTCCCGTAAATGCCGGCGATCACCGGAATGCCCATCTGTTCGAGTTCCGCGTGGCGGAAAAAACAGGTACCCTGACCGCGGCGGTTGGCGTACATTTTTTCCTGTTCGGGCAGTTTGACGCCGGAACAGTTCACCAGCCAAACCAGCGGGATGTTGAGAATCTTGGCGATGTCCGTGACGCGCAGGTTGTTGTCCGGCTGTCCGGCAATCCAGGCGCCGGCCATCCATTTGTTGTTGAAGCCGATGAGCGCGCACCATTTGCCTTTGATCCGCGCGAGGCCGTCAACCACGCCGGTGCTGCCGGATTCTTCATTTTCGGGATCAAAGATGCTGTGCAGCGGGCAGAAGGTGCCGGGATCAACCAGGTATTCGATGCGTTCCCAGACGCTCATTTCACCGCGTTCGTGCAGGGTTGCTAAAGGGACGCCGACGTTTTTAATGCGCTCGACTTCCGCGTCAATGGCGCGCATGATTTCTTCAAGCTTGTCACGGTTTTCCTGCATGCTTTCGATTTGTTTAGAAGTAAGCGGCTTGCCCAGCGGGTCCATCTTTTCGAAATATTGTTTCATGCATAGCTCCTTCTAGAACAAGGGGTTGCAACCCCTTGTTCTTTCTTGGATGTCGATTACAACCCCTTGTTCTATATATCTGCCTGGTTCACTTAAGCCCGGTTCGGCGCGAATCCCATCGTGGCGTTGGCGACGATCATTGTGTGCATATTCGAAGTGCCTTCCAGCGTTTCAAACTGCTTGGAGTCGCGCAGGAATCGGCCGCAGGGATATTCGTCGGAATAGCCGAACGACCCGTAGAGCTTCATGGCCTCATTGGCGTCATGCACCACGACTTTCGCGCTGTAGAGCTTGGACATCGACGTCTCCATCACATTGGGGAGCCCCTTGTCCTTGAGCCAGGCCGCCCGATACACCAGGTACCCCAGCGTGTCGTGGCCGCATTTCATGTCCGCTACCTGCTGCTGGATGAGCTGGTATTTGCCGATCGGCTGCCCGAACTGGCAGCGCTCGGTGGCGTATTTCGCGCAGGCGTCAAGAATGGCGCCGGAAAGCCCTAAAGCGCCCGCGGAGCAGCCCAGACGGGTAGAGTTGAGCTGCGTCATGCAAATCTGGAAGCCTTTGTTCAATTGCCCCAGCAAAAGGCTCTTGGGAACCTTCACGTCTTCAAAGGTGATTTCGGCAGTGTCGGAAGCCCACAGGCCAACCTTTTCGTGAATCTTCCGGCGGGTAATGCCGGGCAGGCTGTAGTCCATGATCAGGCAGCTGACACCGTTAGCCCCCTTATCCTTATCCGTCTTGACGTAAAGCAAACCGTGATTGGAGACGGTGCCGTTGGTGATCCACATTTTATTGCCGTTTAGTAAATAATAATCTCCCTTATCAACAGCCAGCGTTTTCATGGAGGCCACGTCGGAACCGATATCCGGTTCGGTCATGGCGAAGCTGCCGATGTATTCCCCGGAGACGAATTTGGGAATGTAATGCTGCTTCTGCTCCTCCGTGCCGAATTTCTGAATGGTCAGCGCCGGGCCCCAGCACTGCATGTTGAAGGCCATGCGCCAGGAGGTATGCACCTTGGCGATCTGTTCAATGGCCAGAGCGCCTTCCAGAAAACCCATGCAATTGCCGCCGTATTTTTCGTCGATGCAGAAGCCGAAAAAGCCCAGTTCGGCCATCTTGTCAAAAATTTCCTTGCGCCAGAAATGATTTTTTTCGTCCTCTTCGACATGCGGCGCGATTTCTTTTTCGGCAAAATTTCTTGCCGTGTCCTGAATCATTTTTTGTTCTTCCGTTAATGCGAAATCCATATCCTTTTCCCCTCCCGGTTTTTGTTTTTTTATCCTATCTCCACCGACAAAGTTAGCCGAAGAAAGCGGCGTGCTGCACTATTTTCGTTCGATCACCATACATATCCCCTGACCGCCGCCACCGCAGATCGTTTCCAGGGCAAAGCGGGCGTCGCGTCTGGCCATCTCTCCCAAAAGC
>CAZDYR010000283.1:0-3936 GCA_964509625.1 uncultured Smithella sp.
GTATTGACGCCAGGGGATATTGAGCGGATTTCTC
Organism: uncultured Smithella sp.; assembly: GCA_964509625.1. Taxonomy (GTDB): domain Bacteria; phylum Desulfobacterota; class Syntrophia; order Syntrophales; family Smithellaceae; genus UBA8904. The sequence goes on from CAZDYR010000283.1 coordinate 35, forward strand.
TGCTCCCGCAGAATGGTCACCGGGATGCCGTCGATCAGCATTTTACCGTTTTTGTCGTCCGTAATCTGGATGCAGGGCTGCGCTTTATAACCATAAAGAAAGCGGTGGAGCAACCCGTAAGTGGCGTCCGTTTCAATCAGCCGGGCAATGGTGTCCATCCCCGTTCCCACATCGCGACCCTGGTTGACAATGATTTCCTTGAAGTATTTTCTGCCAACGTGATGCCAGAGCGTCAGTTTGCCGATTCGTCCCAGGCTGTTGATGCCCAGCACCGGCAACCTGCTTTCCTGCGTGCTACTTTTTGTCATGATCGATATCCTCCTTTACCCCCTTAAAAGCGGGAATAATTTTCTTGCTGTGAAGTGAAGATGTCCGGGCGCATAGATCCCCAATGATTGCGATGGAATGTATGGTTGTATAAAAATGCACAAATCCGGTATCCACGATTCATTGAGGTCTTTTGGAAAGACCGCATTTCTCTTACAGGAAAGCCGGGTCAAAGTCAAGGGTTGACTGATTAAATATAATAAAATCATATACTTGATGGCATGATGTTGTTATGGATGAGAAAATCGCTGCTCAACGCATGTTGCTGAGGGAGGTTTGCGGTTGCGGATGTGTTTGGCTGTGTCAACAGCAACAGCCGCCGCTTTTTGCCGACGGCGGATCATCCGTCTGGGGTCCGCAGCAGCATTCCCCGCCGTTTCTTCCCAGCAGGCTGTTAATGACCGCGGCAGCACAGCCGACGCCGGCCTGCACACTCAGGGCACCTGCGGGGCAGTTTCTGCTGCAGGCGCCGCACTCCATGCAGGCGTCGCGATCAACAATCACGGCCTTTTTCCCGTTGAGCATAAAAACCCGGTGAGGGCATACATCCAGACACATACCGCAGCCGGTGCATTTTTGCGTGTTCATCTCCAGTGTTGCCACATTTTTCAGGTAAGCCATGTTTCTCATCTTATAACTCCAAATTCACCAAAAATGAGGTGATCCAGGCGGCCAGACCGATTACCCCGGCCGTGATCTCCAGGGGCAGGGCAAACCGCATTTCCTTTTTGACGCCCGAGAGGGATGTATAGGTCGAAGCGCCGGTAAAATTCATGGTCAGATAGGTTGCAACAGCCGGAATGATCATCAGCCAGGCCAGGATTTCCATCCGTCCGGACCAGAACCGGATGTCAACATCCCGGATGATCATCAGCAGGAGCGCCGCAAACAGTCCGATGAACAATCCTTTTGTGGAGAAAGCGCGCCCCGGCAGCCACGGTAGCAGGAGCGGACTCAGGACGGCTCCCGCAACGACAGCCGTAAAAAGCGCGATGACGGCAAACAGACCGTCCCGGAGCAGATTGGCCAGAAACCCGTCTTGTCCCAGAATGCCGGCCAGAATCAAAAGAACGAATGATGTAAAGACAAAAGGCTTCACCGTGGCCCGCAATTCAATCGGGATGAGGACGGCTCGTTCGCCCATCGGGAATGTGACGCGCCTCATCGCCTGATCGGCTTTGAATCCCGCGTCCAGATAAGCGGGAAGATCTTCGGCACGAACCGGACCATAGTGAACCGTAAAACCGGTGGACTGCCTGATCTGGTGCGCGGCTATTCCGGGGGCGCCCAGTTGAGGAAGAATGATTTTTCTATGGCTGACGATATTTTTAAGGCCGCTCAATTCCAGTCTTTTGATGAGTTCCCGGGTTCCGAAGGTTCCTTTGCCGGCGGCGCACCAGACGTTGATGCCTTTGGTGTCCAGAACCAGAATCCAGGCGTCCCGGTTCGGCAAGGCGTTTCTCAGGCGGTCAAAACTCATTTTATAATTGGCTGTGACCAGAACCGGCGACTGTTCATCAGGTATTCCCAGGGCGTAAAGGCCCGGATGAATGGAGTAGTTCATTCTGAATACGCCCAGACGGGCCCTGATCGTTCCCCTTCGATCCTGACGGGTGAGGACCGATGTTACCATGGGCGCCGGACCGGCCGGGGTGGGCGTCGATCCCGAAACAAAGGGCTGGTTCAGTCTTGCAGCGGAATTTACTTCATCGACGGCCGGATCACCGCCGCCGCAGCAGCTCGCCGGTTCCCGGATGACCGGCAGCGTCAACGGATTATCCGGAATAAAGCTTCTTTTATTTTCTTCCATCGTTTATCCTCAATCACGTTTTACAGCAATCGCATATCCCCGCCGCGTTTTTGACGGCGCTCAGAAAAGTTTTCACCGCGTCCATAATAGCGTCGGTTTTGCCGGCCGGTAAATTGATGGTTATTTTATTAAAAAAGTCTTCAAGGCATAAGCGAACCTTTTGATGAACCGTACGGCCCTCTTTTGTCAGCGTCAGCACAAAGGCTCTGGAATCTTGGCCGGAGCGTTGCCGGCTCAAAAGGCCTTTTTGAAGAAGAGGATTGACGAGCCGCGTTGTGGTGCTTTTTTCGACGCAAAGGATCCCGTGCAAATCGGAAATAGGCAGTTCTTTGATCTTAAACACGGCGTCCAGTATAATAAACTGATGAAACGTCACCCCTTCGCAAAAGGCCGTATCCTGCCTGCAGCAGCGTGTCGCCTGGGACAAACCGATCAGTAAATTCATCAGCGCGTCATGATTGAAAGCGTTCTTTTTCATAATGGTTGTAATATGCAACTATATTTTCATTTGTCAAGAAAAAAAGGTAACAGGTTATAGGCGATAGGTACTGGGCGATGGGTAAGGGGTAATGGGTAAGGGGTGATAGGTGATAAATGCTGGAATAATCAACACCTCGCCGCAATCTGTCGCCACGTGAAATGAACATCATGATATCGGGTCAGGCTGCGGCAAATTAAAGCTCGCCCCGCTATAGCGGGATTAAAATAAAAATGTTATTCTACACGCGCTTAACCGGCGGGGTAGGGATGATCCATACGAATCATGAAAATCGAATTAGAGGATGATCTATGAAAACAAATTCGCAAATTGCTGAAACAAAGTTTATGGAAGGCTACAATTGCGCGCAATCCGTTTTGTTTTCCTTTTGCGGCGAATTGGGACTGGACGAGGATGCGGCCCTGAAGCTTTCGTGTGGATTTGGCGGGGGCATGGGGCGCATGGGCGAAGTCTGCGGCGCCGTATCGGGCGGAATTATCGCGCTGGGGCTGAAGTTCGGCAGAGGGAAAAATGATGATCGGGCCGCGACGGATATCGCCTATTCAAAAATCCGCGAGTTCATGAAACGGTTTTCCGCCAAACACGGTTCCTGCCGCTGCCGCGATTTGCTTGGCGGCTGTGATCTGACCACGCCGGACGGGCAGGCGTATTTTAAGGAAAACGAATGCTTTAATATCATTTGCCGGCCGTGTGTGCGCGACGCCGCCGCGATGGTCGGAGAAATGATGACTTCAAAATAAAGGACATGACCGCGGGAGGAGCCATGCAGCGATATTTACGGATAACATGTCTGGGATTGCTGGGGGTGTTCCTGGCGGCCTCGGGGGTGTGGGCGCAAAGCTCGGTCTGGGTTGTTAAAGGGCCCAAAGCCACTCTTTATCTTGCGGGGTCCTGCCACGTCCTGCGGGCTTCGGATCATCCGCTTCCAATTCAGTTTGAGACAGCCTATGCTGATGCCCGCCAGATTATCTTTGAAGCGCCGCCCGGGGATCTGGAAACGCCTGCGTACACGCAAAAACTCATGGCCATCGCTGTTTACACCGATGGAACTACGCTCCGGCAGCACCTGACGCCGGTAGTTTATGCCAAGGCTGAAAAATTCTGCAGGCATCGCAACTATCCCTTCGGGGAGTACCAGTTTTTCCGGCCATGGATGCTGTCAATGATGCTGGCCATGCAGGAGTTGTCGCGAATCGGCGTGGAAGCGGATTATGGCGTTGACCGCTTCTTTCATCAGAAAGCCCTAAAAGATGGCAAACCCACAGG
>CAZDYR010000284.1:0-3891 GCA_964509625.1 uncultured Smithella sp.
ATGCCTTCAAATTCCTTTCGGAAAACGGGCTGGCGGGATTTTTCGTCCTTTCCGAGGTTATTTTGTGCGCCACGGGGGGCGAGGCCATGTACGCCGACATGGGTCACCTGGGCAAGAAACCGATCCTTCACGCCTGGTATTTTGTATTTTTCGCTGTCCTGCTCAATTACATGGGGCAGGGTGTCTTTGCCATATCCCATCCGGAAGTCAAATACCTGCTCTTCGGTATGGTCCAGTATCAGGCGCCTTATCTTTACATTCCCTTTCTCCTGCTTACCGTCGCGGCGACCATCATCGCTTCACAGGCCATCATCAGCGGAACATTTTCCATCGTGTATCAGGGAATCACCACACGACTCATGCCGCTTATGAAAGTCGCTTACACATCCAGCCACATGAAATCTCAGATTTATATTCCCGTCGTGAACGGAACCTTGATGTGCGCTGTTATTTTCATGATCCTGATCTTTCAGAAATCGGAAAACCTGGCCGCGGCATACGGCATGGCCGTGACCGGATCCATGACGATCACCGGCATGATGATGATTCTGGTCTTTTCACAAATCAAAAAGTGGAAATGGAAACTGCCCTTTGCCGCTTTGGTCACCGCCATTGCTTTTGCTTTTTTTGTTTCCACGCTTAGCAAACTGCCGCATGGCGCGTACTGGTCACTCATTCTGGCGGCCTTCCCGCTGGGCCTGATCCTCATCTGGACAAAAGGTCAGGACCGTTTGTTCAGGTCTCTCAGGCCGCTGGACTTCGAAACTTTTCTTATCAGCTATAATCAGATTTACGCCAAGGGGCGCAACATTGTCGGCACAGCCCTCTACTTCTGCCGGGGTTACCAGATGATATCGCCTTATATCGTCCACAGTATCTTCCGCAGCAATATTATCTATGAACGGAATGTTTTGATTTCCATCAACCGGACCGATGAACCTTATGGTCTTGACATTCATACGACAAAGGATCTGGCTCCCGGACTTGAGGCCATCGAAATAAAAGCGGGCTACCGGGAAATGTTTGATCTCGAGGGGCTGATCCGGGAGCAGGGCATTCAGGAAAAGGTCATTTTTTACGGGGTGGAGGATATTGTCACGCGCAACCCCATCTGGCAAGTCTTCAGCCTGATCAAACGGATCACGCCCAATTTCGTTCAGTTCAGCAAACTGCCGCCCAGCCGCCTGCAGGGAATTGTCACGCGGGTCGAGATGTAATGCCATTTCATAAAAGCACCGCCCCGGACGACGGTTAATATCGGAACATCTCCTCACGCCTCACCCCTCACTCCTCACTCCTCACTCCTTACAGCCCGGTTTAGTTTGGATTTGAGGTGAGTTTATGCTATAGGATTTTCAACATTAATTTCAGGAGAGCCGAAGCCCATGATCTACAATGAAGAATTTGAAACCCTCCCCCGTGAAGCCCTCGAAGCATTGCAATTCAAAAGACTGCAGCAGGTTGCACAGCGGGTTTATCATAACGTCGGTTTTTATAAGAAGTCCTTTGACAAAGCGGGCGTTACCCCTGAAAGCCTGCGGACGCTCGACGACCTTAAACGTTTTCCCTTTACCACTAAACAGGATTTGCGGGACAATTATCCTTTTGGATTATTTGCCACACCGATGAGCAATGTGGTTCGTCTGCACGCCTCATCGGGCACCACCGGCGCCTCCACCGTTGTCGGCTACACGAAACGCGACATCGACACCTGGGCGGAGCTCATGGGCCGTTGCTTTGTCGCCGCGGGCCTTACCAAAAACGATATCATCCACAACGCTTACGGCTATGGTCTGTTCACCGGGGGTTTGGGCGCGCACTACGGCGCGGAAAAAATCGGCGCTAGCGTTATCCCCATGTCCGGCGGCAATACCAAACGCCAGATCACCATCCTGCAGGATTTCCGGCCGACAGCGATCTGCTGCACGCCCTCTTACGCGCTTAATCTGGCCGAACAGGGCCTTGCGATGGGCGTGGACATGCGGTCGCTCGCGCTGCGTGTCGGTGTTTTCGGCGCGGAACCCTGGAGCGAAAACATGCGTGGTGAAATCGAAAAAGCCCTGGGCCTTACGGCGTTCAATATTTACGGCCTTTCCGAAATCATGGGCCCCGGCGTGTCTATGGAGTGCGCCGAAGCGCGTGACGGCATGCACATCTTTGAAGATCATTTCCTGGTCGAAACCATCAATCCGAAAACCGGTGAGGTACTGCCCCCCGGAGAAGAAGGTGAACTGGTTTTCACAACGCTCACCAAAGAAGCGTTTCCGCTGATCCGTTACCGGACACGCGACATATCCCGTTTAAATCCCGCGCCCTGCCGCTGCGGACGGACACATCTTCGAATGGGACGCGTGATGGGCCGGAGCGACGACATGCTGATCATCCGCGGCGTCAACGTTTTCCCCTCGCAGATCGAAGCGGTGCTCGTGGGCATTGAAGGCCTCGAACCGCACTACCAGCTCATAGTGGACCGCGAAGGCACACTCGACACCCTGGAAGTCCAGGTTGAGTTATCGGAAAAACAGTTTGAAGGAGCTGACGAAGTTAAAGTGCTTCAAAAGCTGGAGGGGCAGCTGAAAAAAGACATGAAAGACTACCTGGGCATCACCGCCAGAATCAAACTGGTCGAACCCAAGACCATTCAACGCTCGGAAGGCAAAGCCAGCCGGGTCATTGATAAGAGAAGGCTATAGAAAAAACCTCTTCAGAAAGCTGGAATCTTTTTTTATCACGCGATCCGACTCCATGACGGTCGGAATGCAATATGCCTAAAGAACCGCAACCCTGTTAATCTCTTTCAGGATTGCGTCTTTGGCCCTTGCGGGCATATTTAGAAATTTTACACCCATTCCCATATCTTTTGACGAAGCGCCCTGGTTCACCCACATCACTCTCGCGTTGATTTCCAATTTTTTTAAATGACCTATGGAAAAAATCATTTTTATGGTTGACCCTACCGCCGGCGGTTTTTCCGTGTCTACAAACATGCCGTCCGCCGAAATATTTTTTGTAAAGGATATGAGATAGTCTTTTTCATGTAAATAGGAAATTTCAAACTTCGTATCCAACCTCTGATTGATCCTGCGTTCGTCTTTTGACATGTTGTCTCCGTTTCCTTTATGACCGGAATAAAATCATTTGTCGTATCCTTAGGCGTTTTTTCAACGATTGCAGATTGTTCTGTAGCATAAAATATCCATATGAGTAAAATAAAAATACGGCGGTAAAATGAGCGGTTATCTGTTCTATTTACACGCAGGGGTTGCGTCCCGGATGATTCCGCTTCCGGGAATATCAATCAAGTCACACGGACCTTTCAGATACTCCGGTGAGTCCCCGGAATGCTGCCGGTGGGGCTCCAAACCCAGCATCGTCCTCGCCTTATCGCACAAGGGATTGTCTTTTCCCGCCTCCCAGGAAGGCTCGAAATTCCGGCACACCGAGGGGCGTTGTTCATAAATGGAGCACCACACGTTTTGTCCCGGCACCCCGTGAAGCGCCGCACAACGCAGAATAGATTCACCGGTTCTGCGCATCGCGACACGAAAAGCATTGATACGCTCGGTGAGATGCACGGGGACCCCGCCTTCGGCGGCATCATCCCCTTCCGCCCAGTAGAAAGAAATCCGATAGACCACGCAACAGGCGCCGCAATGCCTGCAGGGGTTTCCCGGCAAGACCTCATCGGCTATCTTATTATGTTCTTGATTACATTTCTCCATATTTTATCTTATATTATAAAGAGAAACTCACCAAAGATACAGAAGTGATTTAAAACTTTTCATAAAGAAGCGAAAAATGGTTGTCGATGACAAAACATCAAACATTGAAAGGCAAGCGTTACTTCTCAGGCGTCAAAAGTCAGGCGCAACCTGCCCCGGCCAAAGCCGG
>CAZDYR010000285.1:0-3881 GCA_964509625.1 uncultured Smithella sp.
GCATCAGCCATTCCAGGTCGATCCCGTTGCTGAAGATTTTATCGTGCGCGCCGCGCACGACCAGCACATTGGCGTCCGTCTGTTTTTCAACATGATCGAGCGCGTCCATAAACTTCTGCAGAAAATCCAGATTTAAACGGTTTTCCCCTTCGTTCAGCGTGACAACGGCCACCTGGCCTTCCATCTTGATATCAACCGGCATAATTTTTCTTCTTTCCTGTATTATTTAAACCGCGCAGAGCAGTTCATCTATCGTCTCTGTTAATCAACGCGTTAACTTTTAGCCCTTTCATAAAATAATTTCAATCACATTTTGATATCTCCGGAGCATAAATCATCCGTGTCCCTTAAACCTCGAACATTGAACGTAGAACGATTTTCATATGACCTCTTGCTCCTCACTCCTCACTCCTCACCCATCACCCATCACCCATCACCCCTTACCCCTTACCTATATGCCTTTCGCCTTGTTCCTTGAACCTTTATCCTTTCGCCTTTTCCTCCAGCGCCTGTCGGGCCTCTTCCTTCGACTGGAAAATATGCGGGGCAAGATTTCGTTTTTTCAATTCATCTCCCAGCTTCATCCTCAAAAACGCACTGGTCGTGTAGCGGGTGACGTCGCTGTAATATTTGGAGACGACATATTGCACCATTTTAATGTATTCGTCTTCCAGATCCGGCATAATGGAAAAGTTGTCATAGTTGACAATCGTCTTCACGCGTTTGCCCAACGGTGCGCATATTTCCGTGACACGCGATCGGATCGCTTCAATGTCGCTTCGGGTCTTGACGGCCAGCCCTTCAAAATTGACATAAAAGATATTGGTTGCCGGATCGTAGGTCAGGCGCTCATTGATCGGAATGCTTAAGAGATCATCCTTGAGTCCCATCGGCACGGGCCTGAAGATCCTTTCATCCATCAGTCGGAGGTTCCTGATGACCGGTTTGAAATCCATCTGCGCCAGAATATCTTTTTCCAGATCGATGCCCGGAGCGATTTCGATAAGTTCAACACCTTCTTGCGTCAGCAGAAAAACGCACCGTTCGGTGACATAGTAAATCCGCTGATTGCCCTGCTGCGCGGTCCTGCCGCTGAACGTGATCTGCTCGACATTGCGGACCATTTTCTTCAGGGAACCCTCTTTGATAATCCTGAGTTTTCCGTCTTCCACGGACATTTGAAAATCACCGGCGGTGAAGGTGCCGGCAAAAACAATTTTCTTGGCGTTTTGTGAAATATCGATGAAGCCGCCGCAGCCGGCCAGTTTGGGACCGAATCGGCTGACGTTGACGTTGCCCCCGGCATCCATCTGCGCCAGCCCCAGACAGGCCAGATCCAGGCCTCCGCCGTCGTAAAAATCAAATTGCTGATGCATGCTGATCAGGCAATCCATATTGGTGGCCGTGCCGAAATTGATGCCGCCGGACGGAATGCCGCCGATCGAGCCGGCTTCCGCCGTCAGCGTCAGATAATCAAAGATGCCTTCCTCGTTGGCGACACTGGCCACACCTTCCGGCACGCCGATGCCCAGATTGACCACCATGTTGGGATTGAGTTCAAAAGCGGCGCGCCTGGCGATGATCTTGCGCTCATCCATCGGCAGAGGCTCCACGGTCGCCGTCGGGATTTTAAACTCCCCGCTGAAAGCCGGGTTGTAGGGTGTTCCAAAGGTCTGCCAGTGATTTTCCGGTTTGGCGACAACAACGCAGTCGACCAGAATGCCCGGAATCTTAACCTGGCGGGGATTGAGCGCGTGACGATCGGCGATTCTTTCCACCTGCACGATGACAAAACCGCCCGAGTTTTTCGCCGCCATGGCAATCGGCAGCATCTCGAGGGTCAGCGGTTCTTTTTCCATCGTGATGTTGCCGTCCATGTCCGCCGTTGTCCCGCGCAGAAATGCCACATGAATGGGCAGGGTTTTGAAAGCGAGGTAATCCCTGTCGTCAAACCGGACAAGTTCAACGAGGTCCTGCGTGGTCACGGCGTTGACCTTGCCCCCGCCCAGCCGCGGATCCACATAAGTGCCCAGGCCCACGGCCGACAGGGTTCGCGGGTTGTGCATGGCGATGTCGCGGTACATGTGCGTGATCACACCCTGGGGGAAATTGTAGCATTCGATTTTCCCCGCCAGCGCCAGTTTTTGCAGGCCGGGCGCCAGTCCCAGATGACCGGCAATCACACGCTTGAGCAGGCCCTCATGCGCCAGGCGGGTCATGCCCTTTTCCCTGCTGTCGCCGATGCCCGCGGCAAAAATCAGGGTCAGATCTTTCGGCTCGCCGGTTTTGACGAATCGATCCGCAAGCCCCTGCAGCAGCTCTTCGGGAGAGTAGCCGACAAAACCGTCAATGGCCACGGTATCTCCATCCCGGATCACGCGCATGGCGTCTGAGACGGAAACCACTTTGCCGCGCTTCATGCCGGCGCGAATATCAGCGATAACGGGACTGACAATGCTTTTTTCAATCATGCCTGACCTCCGGATGTCTCGGCTAGGCGGTCATGGTTCCGCCATCAACATAAATCGTATTGCCGGTAATATAGCTGGCGGCGTCCGAAGCCAGGAAGAGTACGGCCCCGACAACATCTTCCGGCTCGCCGATCTTCCCCTTGGGGATGACTTTACAGATCATTTGCTCGAGATCAGGATTGGACCAGATGGGTTTGCTGAAGTCCGTCCGGGTGAATCCGGGGGCGACCGCGTTGACGTTGATGCCCAGCTGCGCCCATTCCTTCGCCATACAGCGTGTCAGGTGCTTGAGCGCCGCCTTGCTGCATCCATAGGCGGCCATGCCCGCTTCCGCCTTGTCCGCGCCGACCGTGGTAATATTGATAATTTTCCCGCTTTTCTGTTCCATCATCTTTTTCGCAGCCAGACGGCTTAAAAGCCAGACGGCTCTGACATTGGTGTTGAAACACTTGTCCCATCCGTCTTCACGCAAATCCATCAGCCCCCGCAGAAAACTGCGGGCGGCGTTATTCACCAGAATATCAATCCGCCCGAATTCCTTGATTGTCGCGCTGACCAGATTCTCCAACTGCTCATGAACCGTCAGATCGGTTACCACAGGCAGGGCTTTGCCGCCTTTTTTGCGGATTTCGTCCGCGACGCCGTCAATCTCGGCCTGAGTCCGGCTGCATAAAACCACATTGGCTCCGGCTTCAGCCAATCCCAGAGCGATCACCCGGCCGATGCCTCTTCCCGCGCCGGTGACGATAGCTGTTTTGCCTGAAAAATTTAAAACATTGCCCATACGTTAGCCCTCCTCATTTCTTATATCTGTTTTTCAAATGGTCCGTTCAACCCTGTTCATATCAGGCTCTTTTATAAGCTTTTAAAAAAAGGTTTGCAAGTAATGAAAAGAATCCGGATATGTCTACCGGATACCGGGAAAAATACGGCGACTCAACCTGCCCGATACCGGAAAAACGAAAAATGATACGGAAAGGCTGCAGGGAATCGCGCAGAGAATATCTTATTGACACAAAGCCCGTCCGTCTTGTAGTTTTAATCCGCAACAGCATCCATCCGGAGAAGGGGTGTGCGTGTTTAAATTATTCCTGCCTATTGTGTTGATACTCTTGATATTCTCAGGCTTTGCCCGGGCGGATTTCTATAAATGGGAAGACGAGGAGGGCAACATTCACATAACTGATTATCCTCCGCCGTCCAAATCCGTCAAGAAGTTTAAGGTTCACGAAACCGAATCCAATGCCGACCTGACAGCCGGGACCTCCGCCCCCAAAAAAACCGTGCCGGACCGCCCATACCGGGAAAAGCCCCGGACGTTGAACGAGGTAATCCTATACACAACCAGCTGGTGTCCCTACTGCAAAAAAGCGAAAGAATTCTTCAAGTCAAAAAATATTGACTTTACAG
>CAZDYR010000286.1:0-3866 GCA_964509625.1 uncultured Smithella sp.
GCATAAAATAATTTAGTTGAACGTGAAGGAGTTGTGACCATGCAGAAACACGGGAAAGCCCTATTGCTGATTGTACAGTTTGTGGTGATGATGATCATGGCCTGCTCGCCTTACGAAAGGCAGATTGTCCCTTTTCAGACACCTCAAAGCAGCCCCAATGCTGTCCATGTTGACGGCGCAGTCATTGCCGCAAAAAGTTATATCAATGCGGATGAGGCCAAAGCCGGTTTTGGTTTTGATATCCGTTCGGCGGGTATTCTTCCGGTACAGGTGGTTTTTGACAACAAAAGCAATCACCCTCTGATGATAATTGCCGAACAGACATTTTTAATCGACGCGGACAGCAATGTCTGGCCTATTCTGGAACAAAGTCTGGCCTACGACCGGCTGTCCAAACATACCGAACTGGGAAGGGTGATTCCTGAGGGCGCTAAACGGGGATTGCTGTTTGGCGCCGCGGGAGCGATGATCGGGGCGGCCATCGGTATTGTCACCGGCACCAACGTGGCCGCGGCTGCCGGAAAGGGTGCGGCTGTCGGCGCCGTGGCGGGAGCGGTTTCCGGCGGTGCTCAGGCTGCCATGGATCCGTCGGATGTGCGGGCTAAAATCAAGGAAGATTTACAGACAAGAACCCTGCAATATCGGGCGGTCAAACCCGGCGAACTTGCGCATGGTTTTATTTTCTATCCCGGAGAGGCTAAAACGGCAAAGGTGCTGCGACTGCAAATCAAACAGACGGATACGGGAAAAATATCAACCTTCAATATGAAATTGCAATGATGTCAGTGAACGCGAAGCGCGAATCGATTGGACGGGGAAGTGAAAGAAGTTCTCATTGCCATAAGCGGTATTATTCTGTTTCTGGTCGGCATGATCCGGCTTTCTTCCGCCGTTCGCCGCATGTTGAGCGCGCGCATCAAAGAACTGGTCAAGTATGCGGTGGATAAGCCTTTATACGGCTTAATCACCGGCATTATCTCCTCAATCGCCTTTCAAAGCTCTTCAGCGTCAACCGTGCTCACGATCGGTCTGGTCAGCGCCGGTCTGATCAGCTTTTACAGTTCGCTGGCCATTGTTCTGGGCGCGGACATCGGGACGACCCTGACGGTTCAATTCGTCATCTGGCGGTTCACGGAATTTTCTCCGTTTTTTATTTCGCTCGGGGGGCTTTTGTGGCTGACCCGCCGGGGCAAATGGAAAGCCGCCGGTGAAATGATTTTTTATTTCGGTTTGATCTTCTTCGGCCTGGATATGATCAGCCAGGCGTCGGCGCCTCTCAAGCAGTCTACGGTCTTTGCGCAATTCTTCACACAGGCGAATAATCCGCTGTTCGGCGTCGGCATAGGACTTTTGATTACGGCCATCGTGCAGGCTTCCGCGATTCCCATCGGCATCCTGGCGGTTCTGGCGCAGCAGGATCTGGTGCTTTTGGAAAATGCCGTGCCGGTTGTCCTGGGCGCGAATGTCGGCACGACGGTTACGGCTCTTCTGGCCGCAACGGTCGCGAATGTCAGCGGCAAAAGAACGGCCGTGTCTCACCTGATTTTCAAATGTTCCGGCGTTTTGCTTTGCCTGATTTTTCTGCCGTTTTTTATCGATATCCTGAAGGGGTTGTCGGCCAGTGTTGCCCAGCAGATCGCGTGGGCGCATTTTTTAGTCAACCTGGTGATTGTTGCCGTTTTTATTTTTATCCTGCGGCCTTTTGCCGCGCTGATGAAAAAGATCCTGCCCGGCGAGGATGAGGCTCTGCCTGTCTGGCCGGAGTATATTAACCGCAAGGATTTAGCCGATCCCGTCAAATCGCTGGACCATGTCATGAAGGAGCTGCGGCGGCAGATGAAACTGGTGCAGATCATGTTTTCCAAGACGGCCCGGCTGATTTCCCGTTTTGAAGCGGGAAAAAACAGAGATATCTCTTATGTCGAGATGGTGGTCAACAATTTACGCAAACAGATCGTGAAATTCCTCTGGCAGGTATCCGGCCGTGATCTGTCCGCTGAGTTGTCCAGGAGGATTTTCGCCTACACATCGATGGCCGGAGACATCAAAAGCATTGGCAATCATATTCAGTCGATCAGCGCGCTTGCCGCACAGCAGGCCTCGCGCGATATTAAATTCAGCGCCTGCGGCGAAAGGGAATTTCAGGAAATTTTTGAACTGGTTCAACGCAATCTCACGGACGCGTTAATCCTGATGGAGAATTTCAACGCGGAAACGGTAAAGGGTGTGATTCGCCGTGAGGAGGAAATCGATGTCAGGGTCAAGGAATCGCTGGACAGTCACCTGAAAAGATTTCATCTGCGCGAATGTACCCCTGAAGCCGGCCCCATTTTTGTTGAAATGCTGGGGCACCTGGAGCGCATTTCCGACCTTTGCAACAATATAGCCGAATATGTCTGGGACATTCAGTAGCCGTCTGCTTGAGGATGGCATGAAAAACGTATTGCCTGAATCCGTAATATCTTCTATAATGCGCGTCAAATATGATCATCCGCCGAAGGGGGTATTCATGGATAAAAGAATGAACGCGTTGGCTTTTGCCCTGGAAAATGAAGAAAGAGAGCGCGAGTTCTATCTGGCTCATGCCCGGAAAACGAAGAATATGGCCGGTAAAAACATGTTCAAGCAGATTGCCGATGAGGAAAAGGAACACTACGAAATGCTCAAAAAACTCCATGATAAATGGGCCGAACAGAAGAAATGGCCGGCCACTGTACCCTTGAAGGTAAAGAAATCATTAGCCGGGACTGTTCTGAAGTCCATGTCCGGTAAAAAGTCCGCCCGGATAAACGGCACGGAAGACGAACTCAAAGCCGTGCGCACGGCCATTGATTTTGAAGCGCGCGGCGTCGCGTTATATACAAAGCTGGAAAAACAGTCCACGGATCCGAAGGAAATAGCTTTTTTCCAGATGCTGGCGGGGGTCGAGCGTGAGCACCTGCTGTCGCTCAAGGACACGGAAGAGTTTCTGACTGATCCGGCAACCTGGTATCAGCACATGGAGCGATCGGGCCTCGACGGCGCGTAACGCCTTCCAAAATGAGGCATTGTTTTTGTTAGCTGCGTCACGTGTCCCGGGACCCGGGGGCGGTGTCATCAACTTATCGCTCAATGTGATTGCGTTGTCTCCTTCCGGCTGCCAGGATACCAAGTAAATTTAGAGATGGCGATTATTGTGTTGCAGGTATTTCTTCTTCCAGTTTGCAGCTCAGTTCCGTCCAGATGTGATAGGCCTGCTCCAGTTCGTTTTCCACAACTTTTAAATCGATCTGCAGCTCTTTAATCCTGGCGGCGTCTCTGTGCGTTTGAGGATCGCATAATTTTTGTTCGTTGGCGGCTTTCCGGGCTTCCAGTTTCGCGATGTTTTCCTCCAGAACGGCCAGTTCTTTCTTCAACGCTGTTTTAATTTTGGATAATCGGTTCCGTTCTTCGGCTTCAAGCCTTTTTTGATCTTTCAACGACAGCGGCTTATCGGGGGCAGTCCCCTTGCGAGTGTCTTTCTGTTGTGCGCCCGCGGACATTTGCGCGCGCTTTTCGATGAAGTAGGAATAGTTGCCCGCATAATCCGTGATGGCCCCGTCCCTGAGCTCAAAGACCTTGTTGACCAGATGGTCGAGAAAGTAGCGGTCGTGCGAGACAATGGCCACCGTGCCCGAATAATGGATGAGAGCGTTTTGAAAAACATCCTTGGTTTTGATGTCAAGATGGTTGGTCGGTTCATCCAGGATCAGGAAATTGGTGTCCAGAAGCATAATCTTTAAAAGGGCAAGACGCGATTTTTCACCGCCGGAGAGAACACCGACGGACTTGTAAATGTCATCGCCGGAAAAAAGAAACGCGCCCAGCAGATTGCGCCTGACCTGATC
>CAZDYR010000287.1:0-3855 GCA_964509625.1 uncultured Smithella sp.
GTCCTAGTCGATAAACCATCCATCATCAACGGTACGCCGAGACAATGAGGGGACATGGAAAAAAAAATTATTGAAAAGCTGAAAAAGATAAAGATGCTGCTTCTGGATGTGGACGGCGTTATGACGGATGGCCGGATTACGATGGATAGCGACGGACGCGAGATGAAAAACTTTAATGTCCGCGACGGTCATGGGCTGGTGATGATCCAGCGCCACGGCCTCCAGGTTGCTATTCTCACGGGCCGGACTTCCGCAGTCGTCGATCATCGGGCTCGTGATCTGAAAATTACGGAAGTTTATCAGGGAGCGCTCAATAAAAAGGAAATTTTTCAGCAGATTCTTCAAAAAAACAATCTGAAGCCGGATGCCATTGCCTATCTGGGTGATGACATTGTGGATATTCCCGTATTGAAAATGGTCGGCTTCTCAGCTGCGGTTGCCGACGCGCTGGAACTGGTAAAAAAAACGGTGGATTACGTGACCTCCAACCGTGGAGGGCATGGCGCGGTGAGGGAAGTTTGTGAGATGCTGCTTATTGCCCAGGGTTTTTGGCCTGAAGTCGCGGCCCGTTACGACTTTACAGAATTTGTTTAATCCCGGTCATGCCTCGACGGCCTGTTACGAGGCGGTCGATTCGGACGGAAAAAGGTTTATCTGTTTAGGAGAAATGAGATGACTCTTGCCTGGGCATATTTGCTCATCGCCGGCGTACTGGAAATCGGATGGCCGCTGGGTTTTAAATTGTCTCAGACCACATCGTATCGCGTCATGTTTATCCTGATGGCGGTGGTCTGTATGGCATTGAGCGGGGTTTTTCTGTGGATGGCGCAGCGCGATATTCCAATCGGCACGGCCTACGCGGTTTGGACAGGGATCGGCGCGGCGGGCACTTTCCTGATTGGTGTTTTTGTGTTTAATGATTCTGCATCCATGATGAGAGTCTTATCATTTCTGTTGATTGTTACAGGTGTAATCGGTCTGCGAATGTCCGCTTAATCGTCCCTGAAAAGGCAACCCGCCTTCAAAATAATCAGCGGCTTTCCCCCGGATAAAGCGGTTTTCCCGAATTGCTTTACAGGGGCGATGGTGAGTGATATAACAAGCCGAGGTTGACGAAAATAAAAATGGCGCAGATCGGAAAGCGAGACGAAACTGAATAAGAAAATAAAATTAATCACCCTGATCGCAGCGATCGTTGCGATTGCCGTCATGATTCTTTTCTTCATGATGCAGGGGATGGGTGTAAAGAAAACCAATATCATAAAAATACTGCCCAATGAGGCCGATATCCGTATTCAGGATTTTGTATTTACGGAAGTGGGGCAGGACAGCATCCGGTGGGAAGTGAAGTCCAAAAGCGCTCAATATCAAAAAAAACAAAACCTTGCCATATTCGATCAGGTTCAGATCAAATTGACCACCAAAGAGGGCAAGGTCGTGACCATGACGGGCGACAAGGGTGAGATGCTGACGGATAAAAAAGATCTTGAGATCAAAGGACACGTCGTGATTACGGCTGATACGGGAGAAACCTTCTCGACGGATTATCTTCGCTACAGTGACGCCGGGAAAAAAATCTATACAGACGCCCCCGTCGTTGTGGAAAGTGACCGGATGAAAATACAGGGGGTGGGCCTGGTGATTTTGATCGACAGAGGAGAACTGACGCTCTCTTCAGGCGTTAAGGCCAGGATTAAATAAGTGAGTAAATTTATGAAAGTAAAAAAGATATATCTTGCCGTCTGCGCCAGTCTGCTCGCCCTGAGCGCTTCCGTCGGGGCCCAGACCGCTTTCGACCAGAAGCAAATGCTGCGAAAAAACGAACCGATTGAAATTGTCTCCAATAAAATGGAGGCTTTTCAGGAAAAAAAGATGGTTGTTTTTTCCGGCAATGCCGTAGCCCAGCAGGGAGATGTTCAATTAAAAACCGATCGTCTGGCCATTTACTATAAAAAAGCCGACGGCAAGAAAAACACTATCGGCAAACAGGAGCTGGAAGTGGCGGGTGAGCTCGACAGAATTGAAGCGAAAGGGAATGTTGTCATCACGCAAAAAGAACTTTCTGCGACCGGAGACGAAGCGATCTACTATCAGGACACCGCGCAATTTGTCATGACGGGACAACCCGTTTTAAAACAGGGACGCAATGTGATCAAAGGCTGTAAAGTCTTTATCTATGTTAATGAAAATCGTGGCGAAGTGCAGAAATGTGATACGGAAAATTCAGGAAGGGTTACGGCAATCATTCACCCGAAGGATAAAAAAGAAGAAACGCAAAGGCCTGATACGGCCAGACCGGATAAGAGATGAGTCATTTAGAAGCAAAAGGATTGATTAAAATTTATAATAAACGGAAAGTGGTCAACCAGATTGATCTTACGATTTCTCCCGGAGAGGTTGTCGGTCTTTTGGGGCCGAACGGCGCGGGCAAGACAACAACTTTTTACATGATTGTCGGCCTGATCAAGCCCGATGGCGGTGCAATCTTTCTGGACGGTGAGGATATTAGCGGCTATCCGATGTATAAACGCGCGAGAAAGGGATTGAATTATCTTCCTCAGGAACCGTCTGTTTTCCGGAAGCTGACGGTGGAAGAAAATATATTGGCTATTCTGGAAACACTTGATATAAACGCAAGCGAAAGACAGGAACGACTCAAAGAGCTTTTGGGTGAGCTGGATCTGACCGCGCTGGCAAAAAACTATGCTTATTCGCTGTCCGGCGGCGAAAGAAGAAGAGTGGAGATCACGCGGGCGCTGGTCACTTCGCCCAAATATATTCTGCTCGATGAACCTTTTGCCGGCATTGATCCGCTCGCGGTGGCTGATATCCAGAAGATTGTGGGGAAGTTAAAGAATAAGGGAATCGGCATCATCATTTCCGATCATAATGTCCGGGAAACTCTTGATTGCTGCGACCGGGCTTATATCGTCAATGAGGGAACAATTCTTGTGCAGGGAGAGCCGGAGGTCATCGCTCAAAGTGAACTGGCCAGAAAAATATACTTTGGTGAAGATTTCTGCTTATAGAACTTTATGGATGTGTGACAGTCAGACATGGCATTCGAATTAAAACAGAATTTAAAACTATCCCAGCAGCTGATCATGACGCCGCAATTGCAGCAGGCGATCAAGCTTCTGATATTATCCCGCCAGGAACTGGTGGAGACAATCAATCAGGAGATGGAAGAAAATCCGTTGCTGGAGGAGGTGACGCCGGATGAAGCCAGCGCGGAAGAAGTGCGCGCTGAGGTAGAGGACGATGTCCAGTCCATTGAAAAGGAAGAGAGCAAGGTCCCTGAACATACCGCTGAGCTGACCGGCGAAGGCGACGGTCGTGAAGAGTTCGACTGGAATAACTATCTGGAGGACTATGGACCTGTCGGTGTTTCGTATGACCGGGCGGATGGAGACGCACCGACGCTGGATAATGTTCTGACGGAAAGCCCGTCGCTCGTTGAACACTTGATGTGGCAGATGAAACTGTCGCCTTTTAACGAAGAGGAAGTCCGTATCGGCTCACAAATTATCGGCAATCTTGATCCCAACGGCTACTTGTGCGCTACGATCGCGGAGATTGCCCAGCTGGAAAATGTCGGCGAAGACTGTGTGGAAAGCGTTCTGAAAAAGGTCCAGGAATTCGATCCGCCGGGTGTGGCGGCCCGTAATCTTCAGGAATGCCTGCTGATTCAGGCCCGGATGCTCGCGAAAGAAAATCCCCTGCTGGAAATCATCATTCGGGATCACCTCAAGGATCTGGAACTTAAAAACTATGTTCACATTGCCAGAAAACTGAAAGTTCCCCTTCGCGAAGTGGAAATCGCCGTCCTGTTAATCAGTAAAATGGATCCCAGGC
>CAZDYR010000288.1:0-3849 GCA_964509625.1 uncultured Smithella sp.
AAACAATCCCGTAGCCTTCCCCCATCTTATTGATGCCGCGGTCCACGGCAACTTTCATGCTCCAGTAAATCAGCCCCTGCTTGTCCAGATTGATCACAACGGTTCCGCTGTTGTCCTTGCGTCTGAGCGCGACAAAGCCGATACCCTGTTTTTCCCGGATTCTCTCGATTAATGCCATGGTCGTTAGTTTTTGTCCGGCTGTCGCCGGCTCCATGTTGTCAGCAGTATCCGCTTTCAGGGCGCGGCTTTCATACACGGCGTTCCCTGCCCGGTCGAGCACGGCCACATACCAGAAGTTATGATCCGCGGCGAATTTTTTCAGATAGTCGTTGCTGATGGATTTCTTTTTCCACTGTTCATCGATTTTCTGTCCCAGTGCCGTAATAGCTTCCAGAACAAGTTTTTTTGAAAATTCCGCTTCTTCTTCACTGGCTGTTTTTGTGTGGGCCGGGATCTTTCCGGGCGCGGCTACAATGCTTTTGAGATTTTCTTCCGTCAGCCGCTGTAAAACACTGATTGTGGAGAGCGCCTGGTCCTCCATCAGTCCGACCAGATTGGTCTCGCTGCGGCGGACGTCCAGAAATCCCATGATCAGAATCAGGGCGACCAGAATGGCAGAAACAATAGCGACGGCCAGGGGCTGAAGAAAATTGCCGTTATAGGTATGCGAGGCGCGCCTGACAATGGTTTCCTTTTTTTGCAAAAAATTCATAAAATCCTCAATTTACAGAAATCTATCTGGACACTTCCGGGCGGCATTTGTTATTTTGCCGGCCATCTTAAGCTTTTCAAGGGAAATGTCAACGATAAATACCAACGATCTCGACATTTTTGTCGAATAGGTGACAAAGAGTGACAATTGTTTATCTTATTGTTATTGTTTAATTATTTTTATAAAAACAAAAACAATCCGACATTTATTGCCGATAGATTGTATCATTCCGGGGGAAAAAAGAATGGATGTCTTTAATAAATACTTAATTATATTAGTTACATACAATTTTTACGACAATATTGGCACAATGTATGCTTATCAAATGATCAGAATGGAGTTAAAAGACAGTTAGTGTCGACTAAAAAATTACGGGCATGATTAGCCGACAGCAAAAATAACCCAGGAAGGTAACCAGCCCTTCACTCTTCTCTCCTAGGGAGGCTCTAACCAAGCCTCCCGTTTTTTTTATCATTTTTTCTCCTGGTCGTGTTTCTTTTTCCGCCAGTCACTGACTCTTTCCTTGATGGTTTTTTCATATCCGGCATCGGTTGGCGTATAGAGCACCTTCCCCTGAAGCTTTTCCGGTAAATATTCCTGTGCAACAAAAGCATCCTGATAATCATGGGCGTATTTGTAGTCTTTGCCGTAATCCAGTTCTTTCATCAGTCGTGTGGGCGCGTTGCGGATATGCAGCGGGACGGGAAGGTAGCCGGTCTTATGGATGAGGTCCTTTGTCCGGCCGTAACCGGTGTACAAAGAATTGCTTTTGGGCGCTGTAGCCAGATAAACGGCTGCCTGGGCGATGGCCAGTTCGCCTTCCGGAAGGCCGACGAAATGAAATGCCTGCTGGGCGGCCATGGTGAGCATCAGGGCGTGGGGATCGGCATTGCCAATGTCTTCGGAAGCAAAGCGAACCATGCGGCGCAAAATATAAAGCGGGTCTTCCCCGGCCGTCAGCATACGTCCCAGCCAGTAGAGCGTTGCGTCCGGATCCGAGCCCCGCATGCTTTTGTGAAAAGCCGAGATCAGATTATAATGCTCTTCGCCGTCCTTATCGTAGAGGAGGGCTTTTTTCAGCAGGGAATCCTGCGCGGATTGTGTCGTTATGATTCTTTGATCTTCCGGCAAGCCCCGGACCATGGAGGCCACAGCTTCCAGGTTATTGAGCGCCGTGCGGGCATCGCCGTCGGAAAGGCGGACGATAAAGCGGATGGAATCGTCATCGGCTTTGATCGAAAATTTACCCAGACCTCTTCGTTCATCAGCCAGAGCGCGTTTTAAAATCGCTGTCAGATCATCTTCCGTAAACGGCTTGAGTGTGAGGACGCGTGTCCGTGACAAAAGGGGTGCTATGACCTCAAAGGAAGGATTTTCGGTCGTCGCGCCGATCAGCGTGATCAAACCGCTTTCAACATGCGGCAGAAAAGCGTCCTGCTGGGCTTTGTTAAAACGGTGGATTTCATCCACAAACAGGATGGTTTTTTGTTTTCTCGCTTCCCATACATCCCGGGCGTCGTCGATGACCTGCCGGATTTCCTTTACGCCGGAGAGCACGGCGGAAAAACTGACAAAATTCGACTTCGTTTCATTGGCCAGGATGCGTGCCAGCGTTGTCTTACCGGAGCCGGGGGGGCCCCAGAAAATCATGGAGAAAAGTTTATCTTCCGCAATGGACCGCCGAAGCAATGTCTCTTCGTCGGTGAGATGGTTCTGACCGATATAGTCGGCCAGCTTCTGCGGTCTCATTCTTTCAGCCAACGGGGCCGTGTCGAGAATGTCCCCTTCGGTTCCCACGCTGAACAGATCCAGATTTTTCATATTTGCCTCTTTACCCGTTCGATGAGCTCGAGCAGGCTGCTTACTTTATCTTTGGGTTTTGCGCCGTTGAAGGTCTCCCATTGTTTATCGGAAAGTTGTTCTTTCAGAACAGAAACCACGTCGAATGCCGCCTGCCAGCAGGTGACAACACGCGCGCAGGGCAGGTCGCCCGCTTCCTGCAGGCAGTAGGCAAACGTCATTTCGTCACCAAGTTTCGGACAGCGGGTTAATTTATGGTCGTGTTCTGTTTTCATGGCTTCTCAGCTTGGCGAAAAAAAGAAAAGCCGTCAAGAATTTTATTGTGAGACTCAAATTTCAAAAATACGGCAGCCAACATGAGGATGATCCGTTGAAATTGGTAAGTCGAACAATCCCGCGCAGAGGAGGCAATGAACCTCACGGATTGACGTGAGGTTCATTGCCGTGGTTTTCCTGTCGGCTTTTAGTTGAAGGGCTTATGAGAAACTAGGGTTTTGGAAAGTCCTTAATGGCGTTCAAGGCCCGCTCAATCTCATGATCCGGCAGTTCATAGGCCTGAAGCTTACCGGATAGATAAGCGTCATAAGCCGCCAGATCCACCAGTCCGTGGCCGCTCCAGTTGAAGAGGATGACTTTTTCCTTGCCTTCTTCTTTAGCGCGCATCGCTTCATCGACAACGGCGGCGAGCACGTGATTGGTTTCCGGCGCGGGAATAAATCCTTCCGAACGCGCCCATTTCACCCCCGCGTCAAAGGTTTTGAGCTGATCGTAGGCTCTGGGTTCGATGAACTTTTCGCGCACGAGGTGGCTGACGATAGGCGCCATGCCATGATAGCGCAGTCCTCCCGCGTGAATCGGCGCGGGTACATAATCGTGTCCGAGTGTATACATCGGGAGAAGCGGTGTTGTTTTAGCCAGATCGCCGAAGTCATAGGCGAAGGGGCCTTTCGTCATGCTGGGGCAGGAGGTCGGTTCCGCGCCGACAACTTTTACCTCTTTGCCGTGGATTTTGTCACACAGGAACGGTGTCGCGATGCCCGCGAAATTGCTGCCGCCTCCGCAGCAGCCCATAACAACATCGGGATAGATGCCGAGTTTCTGCATCTGCTTTTGTGCCTCCAGCCCGATAATCGACTGGTAAAGCAGCACATGGTTGAGCACGCTGCCCAGAGCGTATTTGGTGTTCGGCGTGGTGACCGCGTCTTCAATGGCTTCGCTGATGGCGATGCCCAGGGAACCGGGAGAATCCGGATGCTCGGCCAGAACATTGCGGCCGGCCTGAGTCAGGTTGCTGGGGCTGGGAATGCATTCCGCGCCCCAGGTGTTCATCATCATGC
>CAZDYR010000289.1:0-3835 GCA_964509625.1 uncultured Smithella sp.
GGATCGCCTCATCCTGCCTGTCCCGGAAGATGAGCCCCCGGCGGGCCATGGATTCCAGCCGGGCCGCCATGTCCGGAACATCCAATCCCAGGCGCAGGGCCAGATCTCGCGCCGTTTCCGGCTGGGGTTCCATCTTCAAAAACAACGCCGCGTCCTCTTCGCTGAAAAGCTGAGCAAGGATTTTGATCTCAACACCGCTGGGCGTGGCCGGATAACCGGTCGCCATTCTGTCAAGCCTGTCGCGCAATTGTTCGTAAATGTTGTTCATGACGTAAACGTTATCTCCAGTGCGTTTCCTTTTATTTCCTGTCAGAGAAGCGGCGTAATTACAATCAGGTCGGAAAGGCGCTTAAGCATCCTGCATCGTGGGAAATGTTTTTTCTGCTGCGGAACCATCGGTAAAAAACCTTTATGAATTTTTTCATAATATCGCGTGCCGGATCTCATTTGCCGTCTTTCATTTCGGAAACGGGTCCGGAAACATCACCCTTTTGATTGTAGCCCCGCTGCTCCCAGTAACCGCGGAAATGATTCTTATCGGAAAATTCAATTCGCTCAATCCAGCGCGCCCATTTATAGCCCCACTTATCTTCAGCCACTAAAATAAAAGGGAAGCCCAATTGCGCAGGCAGCGGAATACCGTTTGCCCGATCGGCGATAAGCATGTTTTTTCCGGCCACCGTTTTATATTCGAGCGACGTCGTGTAACCGTCCGTGCCGTGAAAAATGACTGTATCCGCTTTTACGCCGACCCCGGCGCGGTTGATGAATTCGCTGATGGGGATTCCTTCCCACAATACTGTAACAGCCCAACCCTCAACGCAATACGTCGTGACCAGTTTTTTCTGACGCGGGAAAGTTTTCAATTCGTGATAGGAGAAAGAGAGAGGTTTTTTAACCAGACCGTCCACGCGCAGTTTGTATGTGTCCGGATTAACTTTTTGCACGCCTTCAATTGAATTTTCACGAAAGTCGTTGACCGATCCCAGTTCGACGCCCTGATAGCTTTTCAGTTCTCCTGACTGGTGTCGCTCTTGAGATGACGCCGCGGAAACTGATATAAGGATCAGGATCAGAAAGAAAGAGAACTTCAAATAATCATGCTTATTCATAATGCCTCCTTCCAATGTTGCGGGTGAGGGGTTGATTTTTGTCCGTTACATTTTAAGGTATTCAAGCAGTTTGTACATTAAAACCGCCGGCCAGAAGATGGCTTTGACAAAACCAAGCACCCCCTGCCAGAGCGAGGTGGAGTGCTGGATAAAGTAGATGGCCGCACCGATAAAAGCCATCCCGTAAATACCGCCGAAAAATCCATGTTCTTTCATTGCCTGTTCCTTTCCTGAGGCTTTATGAGAATAAATGTAAGCCCAACTTTTGAATCCCGCTTAAGCGGTGCGGTTGTTGCGATCATCAGGCTGCTGCGATGTCATCACTTTTCCTGCAGACATTCATAGCTTACAACGACGCGTTTGATTGATCAACGGATATTCCTAATTGGTTCTCCAGTCGACGGCGCCGAACCGTGTATCGCCAAGCCAGGTGTAAAAAAGGCTGACGGTTCCCGCCTTCTGGTAAGAATCGCCCCGGTCGGGACAGCGTGCGTCGCGAATGGCGGCAACGTAGTGGAATCCGAGGGCGTGACGGTCGTAAACACGAAAAGTCACGCCCGTATTCAGGCGCTGGATCATGTCCGTTCTGTCATGTTCATTTCCTCCTATGCCTGACACATAGTATCCGCGTCCTGTGAAGTCGAACATGGCCCGGTCTCCGAGAATGAGGCGAAGAGCCAGCAGGCCCTGCGGCGTGACGCCGTAGTGATAGTTGCGCGGCAATTCATCGGTGATATAACCGGCTGCGGCGTATCCGAGTCCTCCAAGAGCCGATCCCTGGAGCGCGGCCGTCGGGGAGAGCCACCACTGAAAAGTAGTGCCAAGCGAAACGGAGGTGCTGGAAACAGGGATCATGTAGGGGGAGATATAGTCATAACCGCCGTAGATCCCCCAGATGCCGCGACAGTCACTCCCTGCCTCGTAACGGTTCCCGATAAGAAGGCCGCGGATCAGGATGCTGTCGAGGGCATATCTGGAGCTGCCGCGGCCGGATATTTCAAAATCAAAATAATCAAAAGGACGTGAATAACTATAGCCCTGCCGTCCGGGAAGGCCATAGGAAAAAGCAAAGTCCGCGGCCGGTTCAATCCGATTGATGCTGCTCGACGCATGCTCGTCGCTCAGATGAGAGTTCAGATTAACGCCCAGCCGCGCATGCCAGAAAGTTGCGGGACGACGGCCGGGAAACACCGTCTTGAACCGTTCTCCAAAGGCAAGCCGGTTGAAACCGGTGGCGGGCGAAATCACGGCCGCGCCTAATTCCCGCCAGGGGCCGGGTTTTTCGCCGTCATTCTCGAGGATGAGGCTTGCCATCCGGAAAAGCGCTTCCCCGAAAAAACTTCCGCCGGTTCCCGTGGCAATCTGGTCATTGACGGAGGGACGGGTCCTTTCTCCGCCCATTTCCCAGAGAAAGCTGCCCGCGTTGGCGTAAAGCAGAGCCTCCCAGAAATTCAGGCCGGCCGATCTCGCAAAGCCATGGTGCATGGTTCCCTGATAAGGGTGGGCAAACTGGTTTATGGAAAAAGAATCACGATCAACACCCCAGTGTCCGTCTGTCAGATGATCCCAAATGGTTGAAAAATTTGTGTTGTAATTTTTTTTCCCATCCGTCATTTCATCGCGATAAGCCATCCGGTCGTACATGTTGAGAAGAAAGAGAAACGAGGGGATTTCCAGAGCGGGTATGATATAGCTCTTGCCGGCGCGCGCTTCCCGGGAGAGATCATCCGTGGCCCGTAGAAAATTTTCCTGCGGCGGCTTTAGTTCGATCCTTGAATCCGTCATCAGCCTGCAGGGCGGCATATCATGAAGGCCGGCCGTGTTCAATGCAGTGATGCCGACGTATGCATAAGAGCTATGGGAGACATTCGGGGAAGAATGTAAAAAGACTGTTTGCTCCGCAAAGGCCCAGCCGTGAACCGCGATTATTAGAACACCGGCATAAAGCACTGCCAGAATCGCTTTATATTTTTTTTCCGGGCGGGTGATAATGTTGTTACTGCCTTTCTTTCAATCCCGCTTAAGCGGGACGAGTTTGGTTCTTCGTGGTTTGCTGCGTGGCGGCTCATTCCATTGAATGCAGTAATTCGGGTTTGTATACAAAGATTGAACTTGCGGGTCAAGATGAATTTCCCCGGCCACCGTTTATTTTATGGTCAATGCCTGACTTGCTATTTTTTGTCTCGTAGTGCTGCTTTGCCGGTGCGCGCCGGATTAGCGGTTTGAGCCGCAGGCTTTTTTATGCGGTGTTCCGGCAGGTGCGGAGCTTTTTCGAGTCGGCGCCTTTTTCTTTCCACATGTGACCGTCGGAGTTGCTTTTGCGGCAGGCTTCGCTGATTTGACCTTGGAGAAGTATTCTTTGGCTTTCAGATAGTCAGGGCTGTCAACGCCGATTTTCTCCAGTTGAATCAGCATGGATTCGATTTTGGAAAAATCCGTATTATCGCCCAGCAAAAGCTCCCGGTAAAGGTTTGAAAGAATGGTTTTTTCTTTTTTGGTTATGGAAATGCCCTTGATAAATTTGAACAGCCTGGAAAGAACGTCCACACTCAACTTGATTTCAGCTACCGGTATGGTCATGAGTCCTCCAAAGGCGATAAATTAAAGCTTTCCCGCTGATGTCCCGGTCTTTCGATTCCGGATGATGATCAGAATCGTTCCGAGTACTCCGGCGACAACAAGGCCATAATCCTGAGGCACCCGCAGATGGATTGCCGCGCTCA
>CAZDYR010000290.1:0-3834 GCA_964509625.1 uncultured Smithella sp.
CAGCGCCCTGGGGCAGGTGGTCAATTTCTTTTACACGCTGCAGGGCGAAGCGGCCGGGGCGCAGGCGTTTTCCAATTTCGACACGCTGCTCGCGCCGTTTATCCGCTACGACGGCCTGAGCATCAAGGAAATCAAGCAGGCGCTTCAGGAGTTCATCTTCAATATAAACGTGCCCACGCGCGTCGGCTTTCAGACGCCGTTCACCAACGTCACGCTCGATCTGACGGTTCCCAAATACTACGCGGATCAAAATGTCATTATCGGCGGTAAACCCCAGAAGGAAACCTACGGCGAATTTCAGGAAGAGCTTGATCTGTTCAACAAGGCGTTTCTGCAGGTGATGGCCGAAGGCGACGCCAGGGGCAGGGTGTTCACGTTTCCCATCCCTACATACAGTGTCACCAAGAATTTCGACTGGGACAATCCCAACATGACCGATCTGTGGGAAATGACGGCCAAGTACGGCGTGCCCTATTTTTCCAATTTTATTAATTCCGACATGAATCCCGAAGACGCGCGCAGCATGTGCTGCCGTCTGCGCATCGACAACCGGGAGCTTCAGGTGCGCGGCGGCGGACTTTTCGGTTCCAATCCGCTGACCGGCTCCATCGGTGTCATCACCATCAATATGCCGCGCATCGGCTATCAGGCCAAAACCAAAAAAGATTTTATGGAACAGCTGGCCAAACTGATGGATACGGCCAAGGAAAGCCTGGAAACCAAGCGCAAGGTCCTTGAAAAGTTTACGGACGGCAACCTTTACCCCTACACCAAATATTATCTGCGCAACGTCAAAGAACGATTCAACGAATACTGGAAAAATCATTTTTCCACCATCGGGCTGGTCGGTATGAATGAAGCCTGCCTGAATCTGCTGGGGACCAATATCGCGTCGGCGGAAGGGCAGGCTTTCACCAAATCGGTTCTGGATTTCATGCGCAACCGGCTGATCGCCTACCAGAAAGAAACGGGCAATAATTACAATCTGGAATCCACGCCGGCGGAAGGAACCTCCTATCGCCTGGCGCGCATCGACAAGGTCAGGTATCCCGATATCATTTCCGCCAGCGACAGCAAATCCAAGACGGCTGAGCCGTATTACACCAACTCCACGCAGCTGCCGGTGAACTATACCGACGATATTTTTGAAGCACTGGACCTGCAGGATGAAATTCAAACACGTTATACCGGCGGCACGGTTTTCCACACATTCGCGGGCGAACGCGTCGATGATCCGATGGCCGTAAAATCGCTGGTGCGCAAGATCTGCTCCAACTACCATCTTCCCTATCTGACTTTCACACCGACCTTCAGCGTCTGTCCGTCGCACGGATACATCAAGGGAGAGGTGCAGAGCTGTCCGACCTGCAAGGAGGCCTGTGAAGTCTATTCTCGCGTGGTGGGCTATCTCAGGCCGGTCAAACAGTGGAACAAGGGCAAACAGGAAGAATTTGATTCGCGGCAGGTTTACCGGCTTCAATGATGGAAGCCCGGGATATGGTCTTCCGCGGGGCCTTTTCCGTCCGCGCGCAAGGTGCATAAACGTCCATCCGGAACGGCAAATAGATCCATGAGAATCGGCGGTCTGCAAAAAGTTTCCCTGATTGATTATCCGGGGCAAATCAGTGCCATTGTTTTTACGCAGGGCTGTAATTTCCGCTGTCAATACTGCCACAATCCCGAGCTGGTAGACCCGAAATTATATCAGCCCTGTCTGCCCGAAAAGGACATTCTTGATTTTCTGGCGACGCGCCGGGGCAAACTTGACGCCGTAACCGTCACCGGCGGCGAACCGTCGCTGCAGGAGGATTTAGTTCCTTTTATCCAAAAAATCCGCAAACTTGGATTTGCCGTCAAGCTGGATACCAACGGTTCTCGCCCGGATGTAATTGCCCGCCTGTTTGAAGATAATCTTCTTGATTTCATCGCGATGGACGTGAAAGCGCCGGCCGAAAAGTACCGGAATGTGGTAAAAGCGCCGGTGGAAACGGATGCCGTTTGTGAAAGCATCCGCCTCGTTACCAGCGCCAAAATTCCCCACGAATTCCGCACGACGGTTGTGGAGACCCTTCTGACGCCGCAAGATATCTTGGCGATTGCCCGGGAGATCAAAGGCGCTAAGCGTTACGCTTTGCAAAAATTTCAGCCGGGTCCGACACTGGATAAGAAATACGCGAAAGGAAAAACATATTCAGACGAAGAATTCGCGAAACTGAAGGGAAAGCTGGAAAAAGAGATTCCGTTGATTATCATCCGATGATGGCCGGAACTGGCTGTTATCGTTATCAAATAACCGCCAACGGCGGTTTTAATCAGGCCCAGGCTGCGGAGAATCAACACTCGTTCCCCTGAAGCGGGATTGAACAGCGGGCCATAAGCATCAGGTGAAAATTGTTCTTGATTTTATGTCTTTGTGTGATATGTAAGAGCGCAAGCGGTGATTTAAAGTAAATTGCTCCGCTCTATAAATGTGCTAAAGCACTGAAAATCAATGAATCATTCAATTGAACCCGTGCTTTGGCGCGGGTTTTTTTGCTTCTGTCATTTAAAACCCGCACAAAAAATTCTGTTAGGAGAAAATTTTTATGCAGATTTCATCGGAAAGTGTCAAAGTAGGTCATCCGGACCTGGTAGCGGATATCATTGCGGCCAATGTTATCGCGGCCATCCTCGATGAAGAAAAGAAACATAAGCTTACGCTGGCGAATATGCCGCACTGCGGCATTGAAGTCTTTTTAGGCAAGGGAATATGCATGGTCGGCGGTGAGGTCCGGTCGCGGGTTTATGTCGACATTGATAAAATAGCGAGAGATTCCGTGATCGAACTCGGATACAACCACGCGGCAGTCGGTTTAAACGGACATCTCATGGGCGTGCTCAACGCGATTATTCCTCAATCGGAAGATATCAACCAGGGCACGAGCTGCCTTTTGAACAAGGACCGGGAAATCGGCGCGGGCGATCAGGGCATCATGTATGGTTTTGCCTGCAACGAAACGCCCGAAATGCTTCCGATGCCTTATGTCCTGGTCAACAAAATGATGCGGGCCTTTGAATATTGCCAGGACCCGATCTTCGCGCCGGATGGAAAGGGGCAGGTTTCCGTGGATTATGATCCCAAAACCGGAAAGCCTCTGCGGGTGGCCAAAGTGCTCATGTCCAACGCGATTGATTACCGGTTTGTCAAAGGCGACAGGCTGAAAGTCCGTGAACGGGCCAAAAAGATCGCTTTTGAATGTTTGAAGGAATTTGTTGATAAGAAGACGGAATTCCTTTTTAACCCGACGGGCGAATGGAACGCGATCAATTCCTGCAGCGCGGCGGATTCCGGCGTTACGGGGCGCAAGCTGGTTGTGCAGTTTTACGGCGGCTATCCCGGCGCGCAGCTGGGCGGCGGCGCGGTCGTCAACAAGACACCGGAGAAAGTGGATTGCTCTGCGGCCTTCGGCGCCCGTTATGTTGCCAAGAATATCGTTGCGGCGGGGTTAGCTTCTAAATGCGCGGTCCAACTGGCTTACGCCATCGGCATTGCCAATCCGTTTTCCATTTATGTCAATACATTCGGTACGGGTAAAATCTCTGACGACCGGCTGGAAAAAATTATTGAAGACCATTTCGATTTGACACCGGAAGGGATGATTGAAAAATTCAATCTGCTTGACGGCAATATTTACCGCAAAATTCCCCGCACATTCTTTATGGATGACTATCGGTGGGAAAAAACAGATATGGCGAAAAATCTTCAAAAAGCAGCAAAATAGCAGGCCTGTAAAACGACACAAAAGAATGCTGAAGCGAAAGCCGTTGATGACGGGAATACGCTTCAGCATTTTT
>CAZDYR010000291.1:0-555 GCA_964509625.1 uncultured Smithella sp.
CGGCGGTGCCCCAGTTGTCGTCAAAACCGTTCATCTTGCGGTACAGGACGGCGCGAGCCGTGTTCCAGGACATGAAGACCGCGCCGATGGCGCCCCAGAGCTGTTCTTTGGGATCGGTCGGGAATTCCTTGCCCAGTTTCTCCACAATCAGCTTTTTAAAACGGCCGACCAGTTCCTTTAAATCGTCCACGGTCATATCCAGATCGGCTTTAATGCCTCTTTCGGCCTTGAGGCCGTCCATGACTTCTTCAAACGGATCATGCGCGTCTTTGTCTTCCGGTTTGAGCCCCATGACCACGTCGCCGTACATCTGGACGAAACGCCGGTAGGAATCCCATCCGAAACGCTCATTGCCGGAAATGCGGATAATGCCCGCGACGGTTTCATCGTTGAGGCCGAGGTTCAAAACTGTGTCCATCATGCCCGGCATCGAAACGCGGGCGCCGGAACGCACAGACAGCAAAAGAGGATTGGCCGGATCGCCGAAAGTCGCTCCCATGACTTTTTCCACTTTTTTCAGGCCCGATTCGTAGAGGGTGTTCATGCCCAGTTTCC
>CAZDYR010000291.1:565-3818 GCA_964509625.1 uncultured Smithella sp.
CTTCCTTTTCCAGACCGGCAGGGAATTGTTTGTTATTCTTATAGAATTCCACACAGACTTCGGTGGTAATGGTGAATCCCGCGGGAACGGGAATTCCCAGGTTCGACATTTCGGCCAGGTTTGCGCCTTTGCCGCCGAGAAGGTTTTTCATTGAGGCGGTGCCTTCATTGATACCTTTCCCGAATGTGTAAACACGTTTAGCCATATCTTTAATCTCCTTTTAAAAGAAATTTCTTTCCGGGGCAACAAAACATAAGCGGAGTGTTTAATAATGGAAATAGCGGGTGGTGTAAAGTTTTTTTTCTCCCTGCAAATAAAAACCCCCGCCAGGGTGGGACGGGGGCTTTTACTGCTTGGAACTATATAAAGAGGGAAGGGTTTAACTGATGATGTTTTTAAGCGCGTCGACAACCGGCGCCGTGAACAGGGCGACCATAAAAGTGTAAAGAGCAAAAGAACCAATGGCTTCGCTTAAATACAGCTTGTCGTATTTACGCTTTAAAGAAACAATAATAAGTCCGCCGATAATCAGGCAGCCAATATGGAAGAAAGGAAATTCCGCCTCGCCCGTGGAGCTGAACTGGGCAAAACCGAAAGTTGCCGTGGTTAAAAGAATAAAACCTGCTAAAAGGGATGTCTGGACAACTGATTTCATTATTTTAATCCTCCTCATCTCTGAAAGATGACCGCTGTTTAGTTTTTTTTATATGAAATAAATATGCCAAATCATTAATCATGACATAATTTTTTATAAGTTATTGAAATAATGTGTTTTTATTAGAGACATCGTTGCTTTGTTTGTTTCGAATGAAAGATAAATCTATGTTTTGTTGAAAGAAACGTTAAATGCTGAACGATGGACGAATAAAACATTGAATCCCGCTTTGGCGGGACGAGTCTTAATCCTCCGCTGCTTGCCGCGATATTATGACGTTCATTTCATGCCTCGACAGTTTGCTGCGAGGTGGTTGATTCCTTTTTAAGCCCGATGATCGACAATTTTTATTCAGTCTGCTGCGAGGGAGTTGTTTCATTGTCCTGAGCGATCAGTCGTTGTTGCGGGATAAGTCTTTACGGTCGATGGCCAGGGTTATATCACAGGAGAAACAGAGGTTTTGATTACCGGCTGATGCTGATAAGTTATTAATTTTTTATCAATAAAATCAACTGACGACAAACAGGGATGCTTTACCATTCATAAGCATTGTGCTAGAACCTGATCATCATGAGGGAAAAGTTAATCCGCAAGGAAAAAAATATCCATCATCAGCATCCATTTACCCGTCAAAAATCAAAACGCCGGGAATCGTCGCCATATTTTATGAAACCCGAGATTGCCCCGTCGCTCAAGACCGTTCTGGCCAGAATCGGCAGACCGCACCCGACGCCTTTTGTTCCGGATGAATTTCAGATTCAGGCGCTGGAAGCCGTCCGGCAAAATGACTGTCTGGTCATCGCGCCGACCGGGTCCGGCAAGACCTGGATTGCCCGCGAAGCCATTATGTCTGTGCTGGATAAGGGCGGCCGCGCGTGGTACGCCTCGCCGCTCAAGGCGCTTTCCAACTCCAAATGGGTGGAATTCGGCCTGCATTTTGATCCGCAAAACGTCGGGATCGTCACCGGCGACACCAAGGAAAACACCGAAGCGCCGATCATTGTCGGCACCACGGAAATTCTGCGCAACCAGCTTTACGACGCCATGCACCGGGGAGACGATTTGAACTGCGATCTGGTGATTCTGGACGAAGCGCACTTTCTGGGCGATATGGATCGAGGCGTCGTCTGGGAAGAAATCATGATTTACCTGCCGGTGCGCGTGAATCTGCTTTTACTGTCCGCCACCATCGGAAACGGCGATGAAATCGCCGCGTGGCTTTCCTCCATCCGCCGGAAACCCTGCTCGGTCGTCCGCGAAGAAAAACGCCCCGTTCCTTTATATCCTGTTTTCCTGCACCCGTCGGGCTGTCTGCATCCCTTTCTGGAAGGCAAAAAAGCCGTGCCTGTCGTTTACGAATTTCTGAAAAAAGACAAACACCGTCAAAGCCGCCGCCCGCCGGATTACGCGGGCATTATCCGCGTGCTGGAGCGCTTTAACATGCTGCCCGCCATTTTCTTTTTGAAGTCGCGCTCGGAATGCGACGCGGCGCTGGCCTGTCGTCCCGGTCCGCTCATCAAGGGTAATGACGCATTGACGGACGATTTATACGACATGCTCGATCGGTTTCCCTCATTAGGGAGCCACCGACAGCTCAAGGCGCTTCGGATTTCCGGTCTTGCCGCGCATCACGGGGGACAGCTTCCGGCCTGGAAACTGCTGGTGGAAGAGATGATGAACCGGGGGCATCTGCGGGCCATTTTCGCCACCACTACGGTGGCCGCCGGCGTGAATTTTCCGGCGCGCACGATCGTTTTGTTCAACTCCGACCAGTTCAACGGCCATGATTTCGCGCCGCTTTCGGCCACGGAATTTCGCCAGATGACCGGACGGGCGGGACGGCGCGGCCAGGACAACATCGGCTTCATGCTGGCCGTTCCCGGACGGTTTATGGACCTGGCGCATGTTAAAAAGATGCTTTCGGCCCGGGCTGAAGATATTGAAAGCCAGTTGAGAAATGACTTTGCCATGGTGCTGAATCTGCTACTGTCGCAGACGCCCGCCGACATCAAAAAAATATTTGAACGGTCCTTTGCCGCCTGGCAGCAGCACGGCGGTCACAAGGACGCGGCCTCGGCGGCGGAAATGCTGTGGAAGGATTTTTGCCTGCATTTGACTTTTTTACAGCAGGAGGGTTTTGTTGAAGCAAACGGTAAACTGACCGATGACGGCCTCTGGGCCGCGCATTTGAGGCTGGACGACCCGCTTCTGGTGGCCCAGTGCCTGAGGGAAAATGTTTTTCCCGACAATGACGAGAGGCTGCTTGCCGCCGTGGTGGCGGTATTTGCCTATGACCGCGACGATGAAATCAGCTTGTCCGCCGGAGACATGCCGCATAAGCTGACGGCCGCCTTGCGCAAAATGCTTGTGGCCGTTCGGCCGCTGATGCGCCGTTTGGAGGCGGCGGGTTTTGCCTATACAAAACTTTACCCGTCGGCGGGCATGGCGATGTATTACTGGGCGCAGGGACGCGATTGGGACACGGTGATTTCGGCCACCGGCATTGCCGAAGGCGACATGGCCACGATGATTTTGCGCACGGCGGATAATCTGCGCCAGATCGCTTCGCTCAAAGATACGCATCCGGAGATAGCCGCG
>CAZDYR010000292.1:0-3812 GCA_964509625.1 uncultured Smithella sp.
GGATACCACCAAACCGGATGGCCAGCCCCGTCGCCTGCTCGACACATCCAAAGCGATGAAAGAATTCGGATTCAAAGCTACTACCGACTTGACGACGGGTCTCAATAAAACCATCGAGTGGTATAGAAAAAACCGTCATCTTTTGAATAAGAAATGAACGGCAGTCATGTTTTTGATTGACTTTGCCTGCAGCACATGTTAAGGAGCGCATCACTGAATGGATAGCGAAACCAAAAAACTGGGTATCCAGATGGCTTTTGCCAGCAGCATTGGAATCGCAATGGTTCTGGCGATTTTTGGCTGCCTCCTTTTAGGAAGCTATTTAGATCGGAAATTTGATTCCGGGCATGTTTTTACCATCGTCTTTTTGTTGATCGGAATTTCAGCCGGGTTTCGCAATATATATGTGTTAATTAAGAAAAATTTCAGGGATGAAGAAAACATCATAAAGAGTTTGAAAAGTGAACCTCATCGCCAAAGACCCGCTCCAAAGAAAACTTGAAATCACCAATTGGATCATCCTGGCAATCCTTTTCGTCCCTTCATTTATCCTTGCGCCGACCAAATTTTATCTGGGCGTTCTTCTGGGCGGATTCATCAGCATTCTCAATTTTCACGGGATGGAAATGGGCCTGCGCGGTGTTTTCACGAATCCTGCCGGAAATGTCAAGCGGCCTGCCATGATCAAATATTATCTTCGTCTCGCTCTGACCGCCGTAGTTTTATTTTTTCTGATTTCCACCGATACGGTTAACATCATCGGCTTGATTATTGGACTTTCCGTGGTAGTCATCAACATCGTGTTCACGATGATCACTGCCCTGGCAAAAAAAAACTTTATTGAGGAGGTTAGTTAAAAACAAATGGAACCCTTGATATTCTTCCACTCAAATTTGCTGCATGATGTGGGCATTAATATGACCATCGTTTTCAATACATTGTTTGTCGTGCTGTTGCTGGCCATCTTTTCGTTTCTGGCCACCCGGAAACTGGCCGTTTACCCCGGCGGAATGCAAAATTTTATGGAAGTCGTTGTCGGCGGACTTCACGGGCAGCTCGTGGACACGATGGGAGAACACGGCAAAAAGTTCTTCCCCCTGATTGGCACCCTTTTTATTTTTATTCTGACATCAAATCTGATCGGGATTATTCCCGGTTTTGAATCGCCAACGGCCAATATCAACACAAACGCCGCCATGGCGCTCGTTGTTTTCTTCTCAACGCATGTGGTCGGCGTAATGACCCACGGCTTCAAATATTTGAAGCAGTTTATAGGCCCGGTCTGGTGGCTGATTCCCCTGATGATGCCTATCGAAATTATCAGTCATCTGTCCCGTCCGTTGTCTTTAACTTTCCGTCTATTCGGGAACATCGCCGGCGAAGATATCGTTCTTTTAGTCGTTTTGCTGCTCGTCCCTCTGCTGGTTCCGTTGCCCATTATGATTCTCATGATCTTTACTTCTGTCGTTCAGGCGTTGGTTTTTATGCTCCTGGCCATGATGTACATCGGCGGAGCAATGGAGGAAGGTCATTAATACCATAGCTGCCTTGGGATGAAGTAAGAAGATCACCCCAATGGGCAGCTTCATGATCCCGGAAAAAATAAAAAGCAGCTGGCAGCCACCGCTATCAGCTGCTTTTTTTCTTTTTCTGACAATTTCTAAACGACTGTCTTATGAAGATTTTTTAATAATTATCTCATCTGATGCTTGACGACAGGGTTTAATCGTAATATTGACCACAGGGATTATTTTTAAGGGAGTGTTTATGCACAGTCTGGGAATCAACATCGGCTCCTCGAATGTAAAGGTAGCCATGCTGGAAGGGGATAAGATCGTATGGAGTGTCGTGGAACCGCATGAAGGAAACTTCCTCGATACGCTTAAAAAAATTCTTTACACACATAATATTCCACAGGATATCAAGACACTGGCCACAGGCACTGAAGGCCGGCATTTGCTGAACATCAACAGTGTGATTGAACCGCTTTGCATAGAAGAGGCCCTGCAGAAGCATAATGATCAGATTGATGCTCTGGTTTCTCTGGGTGGCGAAGATCTTGTTGTTTATAGCATTGAAAAAAACAAAAAAATCGTCACGAGTTTCTCAGGCAATAAATGCGCGTCAGGCACAGGCGAATTTTTCAAACAGCAACTGGCGCGGATGAACATGAAGCTTGCCGACATCAACAGCATTTCTAAAGACTGCCGCGTCTTCAAGCTCTCTTCGCGCTGTTCCGTTTTCATGAAAAGCGACTGTACGCATCGTTTGAACAAAGGCGAGGCCCAAACAGGTGATATCGTATTGTCGCTCAGTGATGTCATGGCCATCAAGGTCGTCGACTTTCTGAAAAGAGCCAGAATCGAAAAAGGCAAAGTCCTTCTCGTTGGCGGTGTGACGCAAAATCAGTACATCCTGCGTTTTATCCGTGAACGCATGCCGCAAGTTGATTTTATCGTTCCCGAACAGGCGCCCTATTTTGAGGCTTACGGCGCGGCGCTGATGGCCCAGATCTCCGGAAGCAGTCTGCCGCCCATGGATTCGTTATTCAAAAACAGCCAGATTCAATTTAAGAGGTTTAAAAGCCTTCAAACCGCCCAGGGCAGAGTCACCTACCTGCCTTCGCAAAAAGGTAAAGTGATTGCCGGCCGGGAATATATTCTCGGTGTTGATGGCGGCTCCACCACGACCAAAGCCTGTCTGATCGATATTGAAACCAACGCGGTTACCGCTTCCTTTTACGGCCGCACTCACGGCGACCCTGTAAAGGCCCTGAAAAATTGTCTCGTCGAAATGAAAAAGCAGATCCGTGACGATATCGGCGACGGAAAAATCAATATAACGCTGGCGTCCACAACCGGATCATCGCGGGAAATTCTGGGTGTTTTTCTGGAAACACCCGCGGTGTATAATGAAATTATTGCCCACGCCGTCGGCACTTCATTTTACAAAGACAACATCGACACCATCTTCGAAATTGGCGGACAGGACGCCAAGTACGTTTCGCTAAAGAATAAAGTTCCGATTGATTACGCCATGAACGAAGCCTGTTCGGCGGGAACCGGA
Organism: uncultured Smithella sp.; assembly: GCA_964509625.1. GTDB lineage: Bacteria > Desulfobacterota > Syntrophia > Syntrophales > Smithellaceae > UBA8904. Next base: position 3,067 of record CAZDYR010000292.1, read on the forward strand.
TCGTTTCTGGAAGAATCGGCACAGGGGGATCTGAACATACCCGAAGCCGACCAGATCGGCGATATCGCGCTCGCGGCAAGCCAGCCGCTGAAGTTCGGCGAGCATTGCTCCGCATTCATCAATTCCGATATCCGAAACGCCATTCAACAGGGTGCGTCCCGTGAAGACATCACCGACGGTATCGTCACCTCCATTGTCTCCAATTATCTCAATCGCGTCGTGGGAAACCGGACCATCGGCAAAAACATTGTCCTGCAGGGCGGCGTCGCCAAAAACAAGGCCGTCCCGCTGGCTTTCGCGATGCTCCTGGATAAAGATATTCTGGTGCCGCCCGATCCCGAACTGATGGGCTGCTTCGGCGTGGGAATTCTTGCCAAACAAAAAGTTGCTGAAGGATTTCTGACCAAAACCACCTATGATATAGATCATATCCTTGCCACAAACATTGTCTACGAAAAGGAATTTCAGTGTAAAGCCTGCGACAATTTCTGTCCGATCCGCGTTCTCAACGTTAACGGGCACAAATACATGTTCGGCGGCCGCTGTAACAAATACGCCAACATCCGCAAGAAAAAAGTTTTCAATGAATCCGAGGTCATCGACTACATTGAAAAGCGCAATGATATTCTCTTTAAAGAATGCGCCCCGGATCCGGCCTCCCTGTGTAAGAAAAAGGATTTTGTTGTCGGCATTCCCCGCTGTTTCTCCATTTATACGCTCTGGCCGCTGTATTCCTGGTTCTTCCA
>CAZDYR010000293.1:0-3808 GCA_964509625.1 uncultured Smithella sp.
TTTCAGCGCTGCGTGGGCATGTACGCAATGAACGCGGTGGACAGCACCACGTTTGAAATGGTTTTTGATCCATTTCAAACGTGGTGCTGTCCACCGCGTTCATTGCGTCCATGCCCACGCAGCGCTGAAAGCATGAACCCGTCTGCTGACCCAGCAGACGCTGCATCTTGACTTTTTTGACGAGGTCTTCCGTGCTCTGGTGCAGGTGTGTGAACCGATTGACTTTTTCTCCGGTCAAATGTGATTTGGCCGTCATCAAATCCTCGTATTCCGGCTTCTGCGCCAGTTCATAGGTCTTTTTGACGGAATTCATCGAGGGGCGAATGATCGGGTTATCTACCCAGTTTTTAACCAGTTCCCCCATCAGATAAATTTTGAAATTCATTTTACGAAGACTCTCTTCGTACTGCTCGGGTGTTTTAAGGGCCATGTTGTTTCCTCCTGGCATTGCGTTTTTATGGATCCGCAATGAATTGATGTCATGATTGATAATGTGGTTACTAATTTCTCGATGTCAACAAAAATAGAATCGGGAGTTGCGCTCATCAAGCGCAACCCCCTTTGTTGTTTTCAAAGTCAAATATTACAGCATTTCCACGATGAACGCGTGGCCGGGGCCGCCGCTGGCGCAAAGCGCCGCGCAGCCGAATTTCTTGCCGCGGCGTTTGAGTTCGCCCATCATGGTAATGATGAGGCGGGCGCCCGTGGCGCCGACCGGGTGGCCCATGCTGATGCCGGAACCGACGGCGTTAACATTCTCCAGGGGAATCTTCAGTTCACGGTTGCAGCCGATGACCTGGGCGGCAAAAGCTTCGTTCAATTCAAAATAATCAATATCCGCGAGTTTCATTTTGGCGAATTTTAACGCATTATGCACTGCCGGGACGACGCCCATGCCCATGATGCGGGGCTCAACGGATCCGGGAGCGGAAGAGACCACTCTCGCGATGGGTTTGAGGCCCAACTCTTTGGCTTTTTCGGCAGACATCATGATCATGCAGGAGCCTGCGTCATTGAGGCCGGAGGCGTTGCCCGCGGTGACCGTGCCGTCTTTTTTGAAAACGGGTTTCAGTTTACCCAAGGATTCCATGCTGGTGTCTGCCCGGGGGTGTTCATCCCGGTCAAACATGGCGGGGCCTTTTTTGGTTTTAACTTCCACGGGAATGATTTCATCTTTGAACCAGCCTTTATCCGCTGCCGCGCAGGCGCGCTGATGGCTCATGAGCGCCCATTCATCCTGTTCCTGTCGCGAAATTTTATAATGGTCGGCAATGTTGTCGGCGGTGATGCCCATGTGGTAGCCTAAAAGCGCGTCCACGAGACCGCCGATCATCAAACTGTCCTGAATTTTTTCACCGTCGTTCAGGCGATACCCCTTGCGGGCGCCGAAAAGCAGATAAGGCGCGTTGCTCATGCTTTCAATCCCGACCACCGCTCCGATGTCAATCTTGCCCAGCATGATTTCCTGAGAAAGCAGTTCTGCTCCGCGCATGGAAGAACAGCACTGCTGATGGACCGTAAAGGCGAAGGATTCGACCGGTAGTTCCGCGCCCAGTGCGATGTGACGGGCGCTGTTTCCCGGCGCGCCGGCCTGGTTGCACTGGCCCGCTACGACTTCCTGAATCAGATTCTTATCAATACCGGTCTTGGCGATGGCGCCTTTTAAGGCGGTTACACCCAATTGAACAGGGGTGAAACCCGAAAGGGTCCCCATATAATCTCCGATGGCTGTTCTGGCTCCGCTGACAATGACAACTTCTCTCATAACTTTACCTCTCTTAATTTAGATTTTTGTATTTTACGCTTATTGGATAAGCATTAATTTACACACATGCCACTTTTCACGGCGGTGATTTTTACCCGGCAGATATGACTACGAAAGTCGTTTAAAATTTTCGTGCTTTTACCAATAATTGCTCTCTTAGGCAAGCATTTATTCTCGTCCGGGCAGGCCAAAATCAAACCCCCATCTTCCGAAACGGAAAAGATGGGGGCTGGTACAAAAAGAGTCAGCATTTACAGTCGTTTGCTCGCTTATTTTACTGAAGCGGTACCCAGCGGAGCTGCGCCGGATCGGTTGTTTTGCTCATTTGCTTGTATTTTTCAAATTCAGCCCTGGTTTTGGGAAACGCCAGAATATAATCCACTTTGGAAAACTTGCCGTTTTGCACATGCTGCATAATCAATCCGCAGTACATGAAACCATTATCTTTTATGGCAAACAATTCGTTGGGGACTTTATCGCCAAGGGTCGGCAGGGCTTTATGGATGTTGCGGCGGACAACTTTGGAATCGATAGAGTCCGCGATGCTAATGGTGCGGGCCAGCACATGCATCATGTTGTAGTGGAGCGCGCTTTCAGCTCCCATATCTCTTTTGTAATTAGCCCTGTACCTGGCCTGAAAAGCCGGAACGGCCGGCAGAGGCAGATCCTTAAGAGCGCCCGTGCTGATCATGCCCTCGAGCAGGCTCATCTTTTTTATCACTTTTGCAATGTAGTCGGGTTTGGCCTGGTCGATCAATACAAATCCGCCCTTGAATCCCATGGACCGGGCCTGCTCAATGACCAGAACGGTTGTGGCCGAAGGACCGCCGATCAGCAGAAAATCCGGTTTCTTGGACAAAGCGGAAGCCAGTTGGGTGGAAAAATCCGTTTCCGTGTAGTAATTGGCCGGATAGTCGCCGACGACACGGCCGCCCTTGCCCGTCCACATCTGGTTAAAGGCGCTGCGCCAGGCATCCCCGTATCCGCCCATGGTTACGATCATCGCGCATTTACGATGCCCTTTTTCCCAGGCCTGTTCTGCCATGAGTTGCGCGTAGGTGACAAAATTCGGGCAGGGATTAATGATCATCGGATGCCCTTTTTCCATGACGGTGTGAACAGTTGTAAACGCCCCGATAATGAAATTCTGATCGGGAATACCCATAATGGATGAAATCGTGGTGGCGATAGGGTTGAAAACCACCATGGCCCGGCCCTGTTTGACAAAACGCAAGGCGTTGTTTTTTGACAGGGTTGCGTCCATACGGTCATCGAGCTTTTCTAATTTAAACCTGTATTTCTTGCCTTTGACCTTCACACCGCCTGCCGCGTTGAGCTCTTTGATGGCCATGTCGAGGCCATTGACGCAATCCTGACCGTATTCTGCGGCCGGCCCGCTCAGCGGTCCGGTAAAACCAACCATAATTTCTTCAGCGGACGCGAACGCTGTCCATGCAACAAATAAAAAAACAGACACCGAACACAAAAATGATTTCCAGTTCTTCATTGTTGCATCTCCCTTGTTGAATAAATCATTCCCTGCAAATATCTTTTATGATTATTTTTCTTTAACATAATATCTTGATTTGCGTTGGCGGTGTCTTACTATTTCGAATGGTACCCGTCAATATAATTATGGTTATTCTTCATACGTGAAAGCCATATTGAAATATGGATGATTATTATAGCACAGTTTGCCAATATTTCATTGACTTGTCGATTCAATTTTCCTATACTGCGCCGCGAAAAAGAGGCTACAGCGCTTTTTTGTTTAAATTAACAAGGTTTGCATATAATAGGGGCAAAGATAAAAAGGATTACGTGCATTGACGTACCGCGAATGTAAAGGCGGTTCGTCGATCGCATCCGCGTGTCCAGTTGAATCTGCAGCTTGCTTTTCCCCATCGTAAACAAAGAATTTTCCCCCTGGAATCAGTAAGGGAAGAAATATTTTAAACGAGGTGATTTTATGGCAAAGGAAATAAGTATGGATACTGTGTTTGACAATCCGAACAACCTTGTGGATTTATTCGAGCAGAGCGT
>CAZDYR010000294.1:0-3792 GCA_964509625.1 uncultured Smithella sp.
TTCAATCCCGCTTAAGCGGGACGCGTGTTGATTCTCCGCAGCTTGCTGCGAGGTGGTTGATTTACGTTTCTTCCGCGATAACGACTTCATCTTTGCCGTTTTTTTCCAGGAGATTAACACTGACCGCTTCCCAGAAGGAGGAAGGGAGATTTTTCCCGACATAGTCCGCGCGAATGGGCAGTTCGCGATGCCCCCGGTCGATCAGAACAGCCAGCTGAATCATTTTAGGCCGGCCGAAATCGATTAAAGCGTCCATGGCGGCGCGGATGGTCCGGCCGGTGAAAAGAACATCATCCACCAGAATGACTTTTTTATCCGTCAGGTCAAAAGGAATCTGTGTTTTCCCCAAAGGGGCTTTCTTATTGGATTTGGCGATGTCGTCGCGATAAAGGGTGATGTCCAGAATGCCCAGAGGGATTTTTTTGCCTTCAATGGCCGAAATCTTTTTTTGCAGCCTTTCGGCCAGATAAATACCACCCGTGCGGATGCCGACCAGCACCAGGTCTTCCATGCCCTTGTTCTTTTCCAGGATTTCGTAGGCGATCCGGGTCAGGCAGCGCTCAATGCCGTCGCTGTCCATCACGATTTTGAGGTTCTTTTTGTCTTTCATATTTCCCCTTCAATCCCGCTTAAGCTGGACGAGTGTTTCTTCTCCGCAGCCTGCTGCGATAGGATGGCTGTCCTTGAATACCCCGCGCCTGAGGCGGGGCTGTTCATCAGACATAAAAAAAGCCTTTCTCCCTGCGGAGAAAGGCCTGAATAAACTTTGTGCTCATTTTTTTCATGATGTCGTCCTTTTTTAATCTCGCCGGATCAAATTAAAAGGTTATTGGAGAGCTCAATACATCTTGAGGGCATGCCTGTCAAGATAAAAGATGCGCCGGCCGGTCGAACATCTAGTTCAGGAGATTCCCGAATCGTTCCCAGCGGATTTTTTTCAGAATGTTATTCTGCTCTTCGCTGTTCCACGACCAGTAAATGATGAGCGCTTTGCCTTCCAGGTCCTTCAACTCGACAAAGCCCCAGTATCGGCTGTCATAGCTTTCATCCCGGTTGTCTCCCATTACAAAAAGCGATCCTTTGGGAACAATGACCGGCCCGAAATTGTCGCGGGGCTGTACCATGGCCGGGTAGAATGTCGTGTCGGAATAAATGCCGTGTTTGTCTTTGTAAAGCCGGTCGTTGACAAAGATGTTTTTATTATGGATGGCTATTTTGTCGCCGCCCACGCCAATCACACGCTTGATATAATCTTTGCTTCTGTCCTGGGGATACTCAAAAACAACAATATCTCCGCGTTTAGGCTCAGTGACAGGGATGATGGTTGTTCGGATGACGGGTATTTTGATGCCGTAAATGAATTTGTTAACGAGCAGATGGTCTCCAACCAGCAGCGTGGGTACCATCGACCGGGAAGGGATCTTATAAGCCTGAACGATAAACGTGCGGATAACGACGGCGATTAAAATTGCGATGATGATCGCTTCAATATATTCTTGGACTTTTGATTTTGCCGCGTCCTTTTCGGGTTCCTTTTTTGTTTTATCTTTTTTCAGGTCTTTCGATTTGCTTTTAACTTCTTTCATGTCAGAGACGAACTCCTAAGAGTAAATATTGGCCAGGGAAACAAAAATCATGATCAGCGTGAAGCAGCCTTTAATCGTTTTCCGCCCGACCATGGCAAAAAAGGCCCCGCTGGATGCCTGATCAGGGCTTCTTAATTTGAACTGGCGAAGGATTTCCATGAGAAGCAACCCCGCCAGAGCCCCGAGAAAAAAACCGATCCAGATGCCAAGGCCCCAGAGGATCGGCGTCAGGATCAGCATCCCGGCCATGCCGCCGATGAAGGCGCCCCAGAGGGATGTCGCGCGGGGGGGCACTTTATGGGCATGGGTTAATCCTAAAAGGAAATCAACAGCTTCGGTTAAGATTGAAAAGAACAGCAGGAACAAAAGCACTTTCCATCCGACATGCGCGAAACCCGTTATCAGGGCGTATATCAGCACGTCCAGAAAAACGAGAATGGCTCCGGGTAATCCGAAGAGACTTAAATAGATCCCGGCAAACAAAACCAGTATGAAAAAAGCAAATCCCGCCGCCGCCAAGGATGACAAGGCTATTTCGTTCCCTTTCCTTTCGATAATTTCATGTTTTCAAAAAGGAGTACAATGGGGCTGGCAATGAATATCGATGAGTATGTTCCGACAACAATGCCGACCAGAAGCGCAAACGAGAAATCATGGATGACGGGCCCTCCCAGGAAGAACAGGGCAATCAGCACAAGAAAAACGGTGAACGATGTTAAGATTGTCCGGCTCAGGGTTTCATTGATGCTTACATTGATGACATCACTCAGTTTGCTTTTTACGTCCTTTTTTCGATTTTCCCGGATCCGGTCGAACACGACAATCGTGTCGTTGATCGAATAGCCGATGATCGTCAGCAGGGCGGCAACAATGGTCAATGTGAATTCTTTATTCAAAAGTGAAAGAGCCCCGATGACAATAATGGTGTCGTGGATCAAGGCAATAATGGCGCCCAAGGCATTGCGGAATTCAAAGCGCCAGGCAATGTAAACAAGCATGCCCAGCCACGCAAAGATAATGGCCAGAACGGCCTTGTTTCTCAAATCCTTGCCGACTTTAGGGCCGACGAATTCAATTTTGCGTATCTCGAAATTTCCCGCGCCAAACTGCCTGGTCATGGCCTCGCCGACACTGGCCTGGAATTCCTTGCTCATGGCGTGATTGGTGCGCACGATCACCTCATCCTTCCCGATTTCCTGAATAATGGCGTCCTCAATTTTAATGCCCGTGAATGTTTTCCGAATATCGTCGGCGCTTACGGTTTTGGCGAATTTAAGCTGGATGACGGTGCCGCCGGCAAATTCAATTCCAAAGTTCAAACCCTTATGCATGATAATCGAAAGGATACTGATTATGATGAGTGCCACGGATATGCCGATGGCGATTTTCATTTTTCCCACAAAATCAAAATGGGTTCCCGGTTTGATAAATTCCATTCTCTTCTCCTCTATAAAGACCGTCGGTAATCTTAAATGCTAATCTTTTTAATGTTTTTATTCCAGACAAAGTAATCAAAGATCATCCGCGTCACAAAAATGGCCGTAAACATACTCACGATAATACCGATGCTGAGCGTCAGGGCGAATCCCTTGATCGGCCCGGTGCCGAACGCAAACAAAAACAGGGCGGCGATCAGCGTGGTGACGTTGGAGTCCAGAATAGTTACAAAGGCCTTGGAATATCCGGCATCAACGGCGGCGCTGGGCGGTTTGCCGATTCTCATTTCTTCACGGATACGTTCAAAAATCAGCACGTTGGCGTCAACCGCCATACCGATCACCAGAACAATTCCGGCAATACCGGGTAGCGTGAGGGTGGCTTTGAAGGCCGCCAGAATACCGAGCACGATGATGACATTCAGGATTAAAACGGAATCGGCAACCAGTCCCGACAGCTTATAGTAAATCACCATGAAAACGACAACCAGCAGAAATCCGATGAGGGCGGCCATAATACCCTGTTTAATCGAGTCCGACCCCAGGGAGGGACCAACGGTTGTTTCTTCCAGAAGGTTGACCGGCGCGGGCAGGGCGCCGGCGCGAAGGACGATGGCCAGATCGCGGGCTTCCTCCATGGTGAAGTTTCCGGTAATCTGCGCCTGTCCGCCGGAAATTCGTTCCTGAATGACCGGAGCAGAATGAACAACTCCGTCGAGGACAATAGCCAGGCGTTTGCGAACGTTCTCATTGGTGATACGGTCGAAATC
>CAZDYR010000295.1:0-3777 GCA_964509625.1 uncultured Smithella sp.
GGTGCCGCAGTTCTTCACAATCCTCTGGGGGCGGCGGAAAACCCCCTGATCAAAAATGAAAATCCGCCTCCGTCACGGAATGCCGAGATGCCTATCATCGATGTCCATCGTCATTGCCAGTGGACGTCGTCAGATCCTATGGAAAAAATAATGGAGAACACATTTCGGGAAAAAGTCCGATGGCGTAAACATACGTCAGGGGAAACAATAACCGTCGAAGGTATATCCGTTATTTCATACCCTGAATTAACGGATATAGATCTTCAGGTTCAAAAACAGGATGAAGCGGGGGTGACGATGAGCCTCCTCAGCAACTCCATGCTACTGGAACTTCTATGCAGGGAACTTTCTTTTTTACCCGAAGCGGATGTGAGCCAGTCGGTTAACGATAAAACTGCCGCCCTGGTGGCAAAGCATCCTAAGAAACTGGCCTTTATGGCCATGGTTAATCCTTTGCGGAATGACAGCCTCGATGAATGTGATCGTTGCCTCAACAAACTCGGAGCAAAAGGTGTCAACATCAGTACAAGCTGGCAGGGGGAATACCTCGATTCAGATGATCTCAATCCCTTCTGGGAATATGCACAGGCCAGGGACGTGGCCGTTTATCTCCATCCTCCCCTTATTCCTATTGGCTATCAGAAGATGAATCGGTACCGGCTCGAAGAGGTCATCGGACGTCCTTTCGATACAACAATGACCATTGCACGTATGATCTACTCAGGTGTCTTTGACCGTTATCCAAAACTCAAAGTGGTCCTTCCCCACATGGGGGGCGGTCTGCCCAGTGTGATCGGTCGCCTCGACTTTGGTTACCGGCTGGGCTATGACGGGTTGCCGAAAGGCGAAGAGGCCGTCTGTAAGAAAAAACCCAGCGACTATCTTAAAACCAATCTCTATGTGGATTGCATGGGCTTTTCACCAGCGGGGGTTAGGCACTGCCTTGATCTATTTGGTGTTGACCGGGTAATGTTCGGAACAGATTACGGTCCTGTCACTATCAGTCCGAAAGAGCATATTCAGATCATTAAAAACCTAGGACTAAGCAGAGAGGATGAGGCTAAAATCTTCTGGAAGAACGCCAATAAATTATTCCATATGCTGTAAATAAGTTAGGGTTTTGACTGTAATGATCTTTCAAGAGCAAAATATGCAACGTTGCTTTCTGTAAGTGAGCAGTCTATAGTTTTTATATGAATACTCTATTGCTCCGGCTTTTGAGGTACATGCTTTCCACTCGTAATCATCAGTCTGGCTAAATAATCACAACCCACTCTTTGTAGGTGAAAAGGGTTACCAGTACAGACTTTATCAGCGGTTGTCTGTCATCTCAAATATGAGTCATGACAGATTAGATTATCAAATCAGTGCCAGACTGTCCGCCACTGCCATGCCGGCCAGGGTCGGGTATAGACGGCCGTCTTTCAACTCCACCAGCTTGTTTTTGATCAGCTCATGAATCGTCCGGCTTTTCTCGGTCAGCAAATCTGAACCATAGCGGGTTTTGTATTCCTCCAGATCGATCCCGTCTTTTGTGCGCATGCCCAGGAAAAGCGCTTCCAGAGCAAGTTGATCCCGGGTTAGCTCTTCCGATTTCTCTATGGGTTTTTGCTCCAGGGCGATATCTTTCATGTAAGCTTCAACATCCGCCATATTCCACCAGCGTTTGTTGCCGTCAAAAGAATGAGCGGCGGGCCCCATTCCGAGGTAAGGCGCGTGCCGCCAGTATTTTATATTGTGGCGCGATTTTCGCCCTTCGGCGCGGGCGAAGTTGGAGACTTCGTAATGGATATACCCGGTTTGAGTCAGTATCTCCGACGTTGTTTTGAAAAAATTCAGCGCCTCGTCTTCAGAAGGCAATTTAAGGCCTTCCTGCTGATATCGCAGATAGAGCGGCGTATTTTGATCCAGAGAAAGCTGATAGCAGGAAAGATGCTCCGGTTTCAGGGATATAGCTTTCAGCAATGTTTTTTCCCAATGCTTTATATCCTGTCCGAAAATGCCGTAGATGAGGTCGAAGCCGATGTTTCGAAATCCGGCTTTCCGCGCGGCATTGATGGCGGCAACCGCTTCTTTGGCTGAATGCCTGCGTCCGAGGAATTTCAAAATATGATCGTCGAAGGACTGAACGCCTATATTCAAGCGCTTGATTCCGAGGCTTTTCATGTTCTGGCCGTATTCAAGGGATATATCACCGGGATTAACTTCCAGGGTGATTTCCGCGCTTGGAGCAATTTCAAAATTTCGGTGAATGGCCTTGAAGAGATTTTCCATTTGACCGATGGAAAGCAGGGAAGGGGTTCCGCCGCCGATATAGACAGTGTCAAAATAGAAAAAGTAATCCCTGTAGAGATCCATTTCCCGCATGATGGCCTTTACGGTAGCATCAATAAGATGAGTTGTCGTGACAGAGTGGAAACTGCAATACCCGCACTTGCTCAGACAAAAAGGGATATGAATGTAAAGCCCCGGCAGTTCTGATTTCATAGTTGAAATTTACAATAAAAATGATTTTATACCTAGAAAATAATTCTGTTTCATATTCATGATGATAGCAGGTGCAAAAGATAAAGAGGCTGCTCAAAAAAAGCTCAGATGCAAGGCGTGCAAAAACCGGGACGCGAGGCGTATCGTGTATACGTTGAGCGTCGCGGTTTGCGGCACAACGCAGCAGGTGAGTGTTTTTCAGCAGCCGATACTCTAGTCGTTGTCTGATTTCAGCACCGCCAAAAACGCACTCTGCGGAATGCTCACCGACCCGATCATCTTCATGCGTTTCTTGCCGGCTTTCTGCTTTTCGAGGAGCTTTCTTTTGCGGGTAATGTCGCCACCGTAGCATTTGGCTGTGACGTCCTTGCGGAAAGCGCTGATGGTGCTGCGGGCGATAATATCTCCGCCGATGGCGCCCTGAATGGCAATCTTATACATCTGGCGCGGTATCTCCTCTTTGAGGCGGTCGCAGGCCAGAAGGCCGCGGGCGCGGGCGCGCTCACGGTGAACAATCTGCGAAAGGGCGTCAACTTTTTCACCGTTGACCAGAATATCCAACAGGACCAGGTTACTTTCCCGGTAATCGATAATGTCGTAATCGAAAGAGCCGTAGCCCTGTGTGACGGATTTAAAACGGTCGTAAAAATCAAAAATGACTTCCGCCAGCGGCATTTCATAGGATAACTCAACACGTCCTGGGCCGGTGTAGGTCATATTGGAATTCACGCCGCGCTTTTCCATGCACAGCTTCATAACGGTGCCCAGATATCGCTCCGGAAGCATCATCGCGGCACGAATGAAGGGCTCTTCGCCTTTGGCGATCTCCGCCGGATCCGGATAGTGAGTGGGATTATCCACGTAAACGACTTTGTTGTCTCTGAGCGTGAAGCGGTAACAGACGCTGGGAACGGAAAGGATGATCGAGAGATCGTATTCTCTTTCCAGTCTTTCCTGCACGATATCCAGATGGAGCAAACCCAGAAAACCGCAGCGGAAACCCTGACCGAGAGCGGCGGATGAATCTTTTTCATAAATAAATGACGCGTCGTTGAGTTTGTACTTTTCCAGCGAATCAGCCAGGTCCTGGTAATCATCGGACGCAATGGGATAAATCGATGCAAAGACGACCGGCTTGACTTCTTTAAAGCCAGGCAGGGGCTTGCTGCAAGGTTTGTTCTCTAGAGTAATTGTGTCGCCCGTGCGCACATCAGCAACGGTTTTGACGCCGGCGATGATATAACCCACATTGCCTGCGGAAAGTTTTTCACGTTTGGTTCGTGTTAAAAG
>CAZDYR010000296.1:0-3313 GCA_964509625.1 uncultured Smithella sp.
GCTTTCCTGATGAAACCACATGAGCGTTTCTTCGTAATCAGCGGCGGTGATGGCCTGCTGAGCCAGGTCTTTGCCCCTGCCGGTGGGCACCAGCAAAAAGATGTGATGCGCCGCCGCGCCGATATTCAGCGCAAGGTCATGGATTGCTTTGATCTGATGCAAATTGGCTGTGGTGATGGTCGTGTTGATCTGGAATTCCATCCCGACAGATTTCATCGCCTCAATGCCCCGCATGGCGCCTTCAAAGGCACCCCGTTCATTGCGAAAGTCGTCATGGCTTGAGGCATCCGGCCCGTCAATGCTGATGCTGACGCGCTGGATGCCGCTGGCGATCATCTTTCGCGCGACGCTTTCATCGACGAGCGTCCCGTTCGTCGCCATGACCATGCGTAATCCTTTTTGTGTGCCGTAAGCGGCAATGTCAAAAATATCAGGCCGCATGAGCGGTTCTCCGCCGGTCAGGATAATCACCGGTTGGGAAACGCTTGCAATGTCGTCAACCAGCCGCAGACACTGCTCGGTGGACAATTCGCCCGGGTACGGCCCCAGATGCGACGCAGCCCGGCAGTGCTTGCAGTTGAGATTACAGCTGCGCGTCACTTCCCACGCGATCATGCGGCAGGTATGTTCTCTGGCCAAATGATTAATAGATGTCGTCATATAAATTCTTCCAGTCCGGATTCGCTTGCTCAACCATTTTAAGTAAATTCGTCATTCCTAACCCGACGCGCAACCTTTAGGTTATAGTGAATCCAGTTTCTCTCGTCCTCTTAAATGTCAGAGATAAGGATTTTCCCTTTACCTCCGCTTATTTTTTTACTGGTGCAATATTTCTCATTTAATAGCTTCTATTAGAAATACTGCTTTTCGTGCATTTTCAATAATTTTTCCCCTTTCAATCTGCACTTTTTTAACAAACACTTCTTTAGGCAAAAGAGGGGCAGTAAAAGAAGCATTGACCGCCCAATTAACATTCTGCGGCAGAGTTCCACTCACTTTCATAAATGGCACGATAGCCGCCGAAGCAGTAATAATACCGACAACCTCACCTTTTTCAGAAATAAGTGGGCCTCCAGAATTGCCTGGTTGAACAGGAACAGTGATTTGAAGAAACGTTACATCGCCACCAATCCCCGATAAAGAACTTATTGCACCGTCTGTATATTTAGGCTCATTTCCTAAAACCTTCACAACGGGAAAGCCAAATGTAAATACTTTATCGCCAGCGGCAATAATAGTTTGAGAAGATTTTATTGATAAGTAGTTTGGTGTATGGCTATCTATCTTCAAAACAGCCAGGTCTAATGTTTCGCTGACGTTGACAATTTTTGCCTCTTTTTTTACACCATCAGCCAAGCGGATGGATACTGCTTTAGCATTTTTTATTACATGGTATGCGGTCATCAATAAACCATCGCCTGTTACAGCAAAACCTGTGCCGAACGATACAGCATCAGCTATTTGCGGTGTTGCTTGTCCGCCTCCATCCATAACACGATTATTCAAAGAATATAATTTACAAGGATTATTAATTTTTTTCTTTATGCGACTTTTTTCACAATATCCAAGAGCCATGCTTCGTGCTTTCACTTCTGTACCATAGTTCCATGATGCACCTCCGGCCCACCGCCCATCTGCATCTTTGGCAATAAAAACCGCGCTATAAGGTTCGAGAACAGAATTATTTTCAATCCATTGTTCCATAGTCTTTGTAGTGGCACAACCGATCAACAAAGCACAAAACAAAAAGCTCAGTAACATCAAGATAGTGTGTATTATTCGCATACAACCTCCGCCATAATCTCTGGGATATTGCAGGCACCCAAAAGTATCCAAGTTATGACTTACACTTTTTCAATCTTTTCTCTGCAAGCAATTATGAAACCTCTGTTGTTACGTTTTTCATTATACCGGCCCCGCGAAAAAGAAATAGAAGAAATAGGGATGGGTCTATTTATCTCAATTTTTCAGTTTTGAAATCCCTTTTGATCTCCCTTCTTCATGACTCAACCAGTAGAAATCTATAGAGCAAAGGCCGTTCAGAATGCTCAGAAGCAAGGCGCGCGAGAACCGCGAGCGGAGCGTATATGTTAATACGTGAGCATCGCGGCTCGCAGCGCAACGCAGCTTATGAGCGTTATCAACGGCCTGCCAAGAATTTCGCCAGATCTTTCGCCCAATACGTAATAATAATATCCGCACCCGCTCGTTTGATGGCGGTGACGCTCTCCAGCATGGCTTTTTCTTCATCGAGCCAACCCAACTGGGCGGCGGCTTTGATCATCGAATATTCCCCGCTGACATTATAAGCGGCCAGCGGCAGATCGAATTCCTGTTTGGCGCGGCAGATAATGTCCAGATACGGCAGGGCCGGTTTGACCATGATGATGTCGGCGCCCTCGTTGACATCCAGCGAAATTTCGCGGATCGCTTCATCGGAATTGGCCGGGTCCATCTGATAGGATTTGCGGTCGCCAAACTGCGGCGCGCTTTCGGCCGCCTCGCGGAAAGGTCCGTAGAAAGACGACGTGTATTTCGCGGAATAGGCCATGATGGGGATCTCGTCGAAGGCGTTTTCATCAAGCACTTCACGGATCGCGCCAATCTGTCCGTCCATCATAGCCGAGGGAGCCACCATATCCGCGCCGGCTTTCACCTGCGAAAGCGCCGTTTCGGCCAGCACTTCCAGTGTGGCATCGTTTTGCACCTGTCCTTTTTCGATGATGCCGCAATGGCCGTGGCTGGTGTATTCACACAGACAAACATCCGTAATGACCAGAATGTCGGGAACTTCATTTTTCACTCTTTTCACCGCCTGCTGGACAATGCCGTCTTTGGCAAACGCGCCGGTTCCCTGCTCGTCTTTTTTAGAAGGAATCCCGAAAAGCAGGATGGCCCCAATGCCCAGTTCAAAGGCTTCGCGCGCTTCTTTCGCGATGTAGTCCACCGACATTTGAAACTGGCCGGGCATGGAATTAATCGGCTTCTTCACGCTTTTGCCGGGAACCGCAAAAAGCGGATAGACCAGATCATCAACCGACAAACGCGTTTCGCGAACCAGCCTGCGGAAATTGTCGTTCTTTCTTAATCTTCGACCCCGATATTCTGGAAACTGCATGACCTAGTCCTCCTTTTTGGATATTTCTTCGTCCGTCAGGTAGCAGGCCGGATCAGGCCCCCACACATCACCCGCCGCCTCCGCCCGAGCGCGGAAATTGCCGCCGCAGACCGAAAGCCACGCGCAGGCCGCGCAGCGGCCATGAACATGTTGCTTTTTATCTTTCAACTTCATCAACAACTCGTTTTTTTCATC
>CAZDYR010000296.1:3323-3774 GCA_964509625.1 uncultured Smithella sp.
GTCCAGATTCGGCTGAAAGGCTTTTGCCGGACATTGCCCAGCGGCTGATTACGCCAGAACTGATCGGGATAGACTTCGCCGTCCCAGCTGATACAGCCGATGCCGACGCCGGAGGAATTGCCCTCGTTCATTTCCAGCAGTTCCAGCACTTCTTTGGCGCGTGCGGGATCTTCTTCTTTCATTTTCAAATACAGGTAGGGCCCGTCGGCATGGTTGTCGACGGTCAGGATTTCCGGGGCCAGACCGTCGTCAAACATTTCTTTTGTTTTCGCGGCAATCAGGTCCAGCAGATTGCGGGACTCCTCATGCGTCAGATCTTCGTCACGCAGTTTGGAACCGCGTCCGGTATAAACCAGATGATAGAAACACAGGCGCTCGATTTTTTCTTGCCTCAGCAGATCGAACATGGCGGGCACATCGGCCACATTGTGTTTGTTGACCGTAAAGCGCA
>CAZDYR010000297.1:0-3761 GCA_964509625.1 uncultured Smithella sp.
TATTTTTCCCCATGCAAAAAGGATAGCGTCTCAATATCTCTTTCTTCTTATGTCCTTTATGAAAAACTTTACTTCCAGGTTGGATGATGGCCTTTCACAAAAAAATCGTTATTGTCGGCGGCAGTGACGCCGGAATCAGCGCCGGTCTGCGGATGAAAGAGCTGCGGCATGATATGGACGTCACCATGATCCTGGCCGATCAGTATCCCAATTTCAGTATCTGCGGACTTCCGTTTTATTTGAGCGGCGAAGTGCCGGATTGGAAAATGCTGGCGCATCGTTCCCTGGATGAAATTCAGAAAGAAGGCATCAACGTTCTCATGAGGCATCGTGTTTCTTCCATTGTCCCGAAACAGCGGCAACTTATCGCCATGAATGCCGAAGGCCATGATCGGATCTTTTCCTACGATCGGCTTGTGATCGCTACCGGCGCCAAATCGCTTGTGCCTGATATTCCGGGTCTTCATCTTCCCGGTGTTTTTTTTCTTCGATGGATGGATGACAGTTTTGCGTTTCAGGAGTATCTCTCGGTTCGCCGTCCGTCCTCCATTGTCATCATCGGCGGGGGGTATATCGGCATGGAAATGGCGGATGCCATGGTACAAAGGGGGCTCTCCGTTTCCGTTGTCGAGAATTTTCCATCCGTTCTGACTACGTTTGATCCGGCTTTCGGTCATGTTGTACGCGAAGAATTGGAAAAGCAAGGCGTTCAGGTCCATACCGGATTCAGAGTTGAACGGATTGAGCACAGAGGAGAAAAACTGGCTGTCTGTTCAAGTGAAGCCGCCGTGGCGGCCGATATGATCCTGGTGGCGATGGGCAGTCAGCCGGAAAGCTCTCTGGCACAGTCAGCCGGTCTTGCCACCGGAATCAAGGGCGCGATTTGCGTCAATCAGCGAATGGAAACGAACATTCCCCGTATATACGCGGCCGGTGACTGCGCGGAAACCTATCATCGCCTGCTCAAAAAAAATACATACCTGCCTTTGGGCACCACCGCCCATAAACAGGGCCGCATTGCCGGTGAGAATGCGCTGGGCGGCAGCAGCGAATACACAGGCACCCTGGGAACCCAGTCTGTTAAAATATTTGACCTGGTAGCTGCGCGAACCGGGTTGAAAGATGATGAGGCGTTGAGAGAAGGATTTTCTCCTTTTTCCGTGGATCTGGACACCTGGGACCATAAATCCTATTATCCCCATGCCCGTAAGCTGCGCATCCGAATGACCGGTGATAAAAAGACACATAAGCTTCTGGGGATGCAGATCATCGGAGCTTACGGTGCAGAAGTTTCCAAACGTGTTGACACGGTGGCTACGGCGATTCATGACGATATGACCGTGGAGGCGTTAAACGATTTGGATCTCAGCTACACGCCGCCGCTTTCCAGTCCGTGGGATCCCGTTCAGATGGCAGCTCAGGAATGGGCTTGCAAAATCCGATGTGCCGAAGAATGAACCCAAACCACTGCCTGAATAATGCCCGATAATCCCGACTGTAGCTTTTAAGTATCTATTGCGGTGTTTACGAATGGAATGATTTGCCTTGTGGCATCTCCGGCAATCAACCACCCTGCGGCAAACCATGGAGAATGAACGCTTGTCGGGCTTATATGCAATTGAGGTTTTGCGCACAAAAGTCTCTTTATTTTCTCGGACGCAGACAGTATAATCCTTTCACCTTGCCTGGAGGTTTCGATATGGAAAGCCAAATCGCTAAAGCCGTTCAACTTCAATATCAACCGGTGGCCTTGATGTGGTCCAATGACAAGCCCGACGGGGCTATGCAATTTTCTGAAGGAAAGTGGGGCTGTGTGATGTGGCTGGCGGTTTCCGCCGCCAAGGGCAGACCGGCCGTGGCCGACGCTAAAACCTTCGGGTGTATCGGCGGCGGGGTGGGACTGGGATTTGGAAACCAGTATAAGAACTTTCCCGGCGGTGAGGAAGGCTTTTGCTATTTTCTTTCATCGGGTAATGCCGAACGCCCGGGCGGCGCGGAGCTTGCACAACAGATCAAGCCCTTCATGACCAGGGAAAGCCATGACAATTTTTTGAACGGTGAACGCTATATCCGGAATCCTGAAGGGGTGCGGAAATTTATCGCCGCGCTGCCCATGATCGACATCCCCACGGCTTATGTGGTTTTTAAACCGCTTGCGGATGTGGATACATCCCGTGAAAAGCCGCAGGCTGTCGTTTTCTTTGTAAATCCGGACCAGTTGTCCGCGCTCACGGTGCTGGCCAATTTCGCGCGCGGCGACAATGAAGGCGTCATCATGCCTTATGCCGCGGGTTGTCAGACAATCGGTATTTATCCTTATCGCGAAGTCGCATCGGGTAAGCCACGCGCCGTGGTGGGTTTAACTGATCTTTCCGCCCGTGTTTATGTGCGCAAGCAGCTGGCAAATCCTAACTTTATGAGCTTTACCACGCCTTTTGCCCTGTTTGAAGAAATGGAACAAAACGTTCCCGGTTCTTTTCTGGAACGACATACCTGGCAGAGCTTGTTGTCGGAAAAAGATGGATATCCCGCCCGGTAGTGTCCGCGAGCAGATAAAATGAAGTATGCGTCGTTGAACATTATTCCATGCTCCAGCAGTCATAAAATATGCTGATATCGTGAAAACAGCGTCTGTTTTTATTGTATTGGCTTTTCATATCTCACAGGGATCATTCATAACGCACAGACAGGTAATATGGAAAGCTTAAGGATTCGATAACCGTTGCTGAAACTGCAGGATGCTGGTTTGAAGGTTTTATCGGAATTCTTCCTGGTGCTTGCTCGTTCATGAGCAGACCGTTTCCTTTGCGGCGTGTGATTGCAAGACGGGGAGAGTCTGCAGGGCTTGACAAAGGTTATGATATCTCTGGCCCATGATTTATTCAACGTTATGCTTGCCGGCGTCGAGATCGTTTATTTTATGCGGAAGAAATCATTTGTCCATGTGCCCCGCCATCATCATGTCATGAATGGGGACATACGGCCGCCGGCGCTGCCATGACATTGATGCAGACACAAAGACACATATGGGAAAATGAATAGTCCGACATTTTCCTGAAGTTGATCCCAAACTATTTTGTGTTCTGTCCGCAAAGAAACGATCAGTGTTTCAGGCGGCTGATGAGCTCTGCCATGAAGACTTCACGCTCTTTGAGGTCTTTGCGAAATTCCTTGCGATCCGTGTTTGCAATTTCACTTTTCAGATCCGGAAGATATCTTTCCAGGATCGTCAAAAGTTCGCCTTCTTCCTGCGGGGTTAAATGAAGTCTGTCCATAACGCACCATCCTTTCATTTAAGTTAAGGTTTTTGAAAGTCTGATTTCTGCAATGACATCCATCCGCCGCTGTTTGATAGACAGGCGATAATTTTAAAGAAAGACATCTAAAGTGAAACGCTGCAAAATGATGAGCAGGAAAAAGCGAATAAGATTTTAAGAAAAGAGCAGGAGGAAGTATCGCTGGCCGGAAAGGATCGCCTGATATCAGGGTGTTAAGTCAACCACCTCGCGGCAAGCTGCCGAGAATCAACACTTGTCCCGCTTAAGCGGGATTGAACCTCCATAATATCAAACAGCTAAATAGTCCGCCCGGAATACGTCCGAGTAGCCTCAACGCCGGACATTATTCTTATCCTTTTACGCCTCTTTGTCAAGTGCCGGGAAAAATCCGCGGCAAGGGGCCTTCCGGATGTTTTTTCTGCATGTCCCTGTAAGAATGTTATTTTTTTGTCTTTTTCTTTCTTGCCGGTTGTTTTGTGGTTC
>CAZDYR010000298.1:0-3761 GCA_964509625.1 uncultured Smithella sp.
ATGAAATGGTGATTGAAGGGGACGTCAAGAGCGGTAAATTCAGCACGTCCTTCGAACCGCGAACGTTTGCCGACATCGCCGCCTATGACGACGGCGTGGCGGATGAAACGGATTTCAGCGTGGTATCCAAAATATCCGAAGCCAACGATAATACCTACCAGCTGCTGATGCGCCCCTGGGTCAAGTTCTGGACCACTGAACTGTCGGCGGAAATCATCCGTTACCTGCATCCGCTGCGCACGCAAAGATACCTGTTTGCCGACACCAACCCCCTGATGCGGCCCGTGAAAAACATCGCCTCGATCACGCGCCAGAATCGAAAACCGGCCGCACCGGATAATCCGTTTGTCGCCATGGAAAAGGATTTTGCCGCTTACGTGGACAGTGTGCTGGACATCTACCGGGATTACCGGGATCTCAACCAGGAAGCTTTGTTCCAGATGATTTACGGCAGTGACTGGCTCAGAAGATTATTCCCGCCCGAGGAGCAAAAACCTTCCCCGGAATTACCGGAGCATGAGCGGGCCGATTATGACAAACGGCTGAGCGCCATGGAAGAAGGCGGTCTGGTCGCCGGTTTAATCCGTATTTACATGGCTGTTTCCCGGACCAACCAGGGGGTCAAAAGACGTCATTATGAAATCGGCAATGAAATAGCCCAGACCCACAAGGTCTTAAGCAAACTGCGTCCGTCTCAGTTTAAAAAGATCATGCACGAACAAACCGCCATTCTTCAGGCGGACGAAGACAAAGCCATCAAGGCATTATCCGTCCTGATCAAAGACAAGGACGACCGCATGGAAGCGCTGAGCATCGCCCGCAGGCTCTGTCTGGTGGACGGGGTTTACAACGACGCGGAAAAAACCATTCTGGACAAAATCAAGGAAGGACTGGGGCTTTAGCGTCCGGATCAGAAAACATCTGTCAACCGCGCTTTTAAAGGAAAGTCGTTTTTCAAAACCGCCTTTCTTGCCGATCCGTGGAATCGAGCAGGAATGTTTTTTAACTGTTTAAATTAATTAACATATCAGCAAAACCAGGCCTGTCTGACTCCGGCGGCAGGGAAGATGTAATCCTTCTGATGACATTGTAAAAAGAGTATTCAAAACATCGGGAAGAAGTGATAGAGTATTAACCGACAGCAGCCGGCATCTGCCTCGCGGGTGGCATTCATCAGTTTCCGGAAATCGGCATTTCAATAAACCACCCCGATAAGTAAATAACTTGATTTGTCATCCGACGTTAACAAACTTGCGGCCTTTCTATGCAAAGGGGGAATTATATGAACCTTCCCGTGCAGGTTTTGAGGGAGAAAGCCGTTTTCACCTCCGGAATCCTGGTAAATCTGATCACTCCCGTCGACGACAATCATCACGCATTCTACGATGAGGCGGACTTCCGCCACAGGCTCCTGATCGAAAAGATGCGCACGCAGCGCTACAAGAAATCTTTTCTGCTCTTAAAGGTCGATATTTCCAAACTGATGCTTAAGCGGGAGCGGGAAGAAACCCTGGATCGCGTGAAGACGGCATTGCTCTGTTCCGTGCGTGAAATTGATATGCTGGGTTGGTTTCATGACCGGCACACCATTGGCATTATTTTCACGGAAGTGGCGACGCAGCAAAGCACTTTTATCGAATGCATCATCCATAAAATATACGATCATCTCTGCAAAACGCTTCCTCTCGACCTGATCAATCAAATTGAAATTGCTTTTCATCTGTTCCCGAAAGTCAACAGCGTCCCCCTGGATGTCGAATGTGATTCCGGCACCGTATAAAATAGTTCGGACGCGGCAAAATGCCTGGAACGCGAAGATGATTCGAAAGCCGGAAGACCCCTCACAAATGTTATGGATCAACCTATCAAAAAACTTTTTTAAAAGGAGTCCGCGATGAAGACATTTGATGAATTTGTGAAAATTTCGCAATGCATCCCTTTTCTATCCTGCATTTCCAAAACAGGACTGGAAGAAATCTACCGAGTGCTGATTGTAAAAAAATTTACCAAAAACCAGGTGATTCTCCTGGAAAAAGAGCAGTCTGATTTTTTTTATATTATTTTTTCCGGAAAGGTCAAAGTGACCCAACAGAACGAAGCAGGCAAAGAGCTCTTACTGGCGATTCATAAAAGAGGTCATTATTTTGGTGAGATGTCCATGATGGACGGCAAAACGTCGCCGTCCACCATTATAGCCGCGGAAAATTCAAAAATCGGTTTTATCACAAGAGCTAACTTTGAAAGGTATATCATCGGGAACGAAAAAAGCTTTCAGCAATTGGTTGCCGTACTTTGTTCACGCCTGCGCTACGCCTGGTCGACGTTGAAAATGTACAGTTACGCTGACGCCGCCGACCGCATCAGAACGGCGCTGAATGTTTTTTACCGCAGATTCGGATTGCTGGATGATCGGGGTAAAGTCATCCATCTTAAACTCACGCACAGAGACCTGGCCAACTACGCGGCGATATCCCGTGAGACAGCCAGCCGGATCATCAGCTCACTGATTAAATCCGAAGAAATCGAAATCGTCGACAACAAATACTATCTGTTAAAGCCCGCGTTCTTCAAAAAAGATCTCCTGCTGTCGCCAGGCTAGCCCCCGATGATTTACAGGTACTTCTCTTCCAGCAGCTGCAGGACTTTGTCCGCCGAGTCGGTGACGGCTGTGCCGGGACCGAAGATGCCTTTGACGCCTTTTTCATACAGGAAGTCGTAATCCGCAGGCGGAATCACGCCGCCGACGACCACGATGATGTCCTCTCCGCCCATTTTCTCGAGTTGTTCAATAAGCTGGGGAACCAGGGTCTTGTGGCCTGCCGCAAGGCTCGATACGCCCACCACATGCACGTCGTTTTCAATAGCCATCCTGGCCGCTTCTTCCGGGGTTTGAAACATCGGGCTGATATCGACATCAAAGCCGATGTCCGCGTAAGCCGTGGCAACAACCTTAATGCCCCGATCATGGCCGTCCTGCCCCATCTTGGTGACCAGTTGTCTCGGACGGCGGCCTGTTTTTGTAAGAAAGTTCTCCGTCCGCTTTCTCAACGCGCTGATGACTTCACTGTCTCCGTACTCGGAGGCATAGGCGCCGGAAATAACTCTTGTGGTGGCGGTATAGCGGCCGAATACTTTTTCCATGGCATCGGAAACTTCGCCCACGGTGGCTCTTAAGCGAACCGCGACGATGGCGGCTTCCAGAAGGTTGCCGCCCTTTTCGGCCACTGCGGTAATTTTTTCCAGAGCCTTCTGCACGGCTTGATTGTCGCGTTTGGCTTTGATTTCCTTTATCCTGGCGATCTGCTCATCCCGGACGGTGCCGGGAATGTCCAGAACTTCAATCGGCACTTCATCTTTGACTTTGTATTTGTTCACACCGACAATCGTGTCTTTCCCCTGATCGATCCGGGCCTGTCTTCTCGCGGCGGATTCTTCAATTCTCATCTTCGGCATGCCGGTCTCAATGGCGCGGGCCATACCGCCAAGCTCTTCGATCTCATCCATAATCTTTTTGGCTTCCCGGATAATCGATGCGGTCAGAGATTCGACATAGTAGGAGCCGCCCAGCGGATCAACCACATGGCAGATTTGCGATTCTTCCTGAATAATGATCTGCGTATTGCGCGCAACGCGGGCGGAAAGGGGCGTCGGGAGGCTCACCGCCTCATCAAACGAGTTGGTGTGCAGCGACTGGGTGCCCCCCAGGGCCGCGGCCAGGGCTTCCAGCGTGGTGCGGATGATGTTGTTATAAGGATCCTGCT
>CAZDYR010000299.1:0-3753 GCA_964509625.1 uncultured Smithella sp.
CGGCGGCACCGGATTTTCCTTTTCCCGCCTGCGCCCGGCCAACGATGTTGTTTTAACCACCACCGGTATTTCCAGCGGACCGATATCTTTCATGCGTGTATTCGATGTAGCCACCGAAACCATCAAACAGGGCGGAACCAGACGGGGAGCCAATATGGGCATCCTGCGCGTTGATCATCCGGACATCATGGATTTCATTATGTGCAAGGCCGACCACAAGCAGCTTAACAACTTCAATATTTCCGTGGGGCTCACTGAAGCTTTCATGAAGGCGGTGGAAAAAGATGAAAATTTTGATCTGCTCAATCCGCGCAACGGCCAGGTTACCGGCCAACTCAACGCCCGCAAGGTTTTTAACCGAATCGTCACGCAGGCCTGGGAAAACGGCGAACCGGGCATTGTATTCCTGGACCGTCTCAACCGTGACAATCCGACCCCGCACGCGGGAATGATTGAATCCACCAATCCCTGCGGAGAACAGCCGCTTTTGCCTTATGAATCCTGCAACCTCGGTTCGATCAATCTGGCCAAAATGGCCGCTGACGGCCAGATCCTCTGGGACAGACTCAAGGATGTCGTTCATCTGGCTGTTCACTTTCTGGATAATGTTGTGGAAGTCAACAACTATCCTCTGCCGCAGATCGCCAAGATGACGCTTGCCAACCGCAAAATCGGCCTGGGAGTCATGGGCTGGGCGGATATGCTGATTCGACTGGGCATTCCCTACAACTCGGATGAGGCGGTGGAGCTGGGGCAAAAGGTGATGGGCTTCATCAACAACCAGGGTCATGAAGCTTCACGCTCTCTGGCT
This sequence comes from uncultured Smithella sp., assembly GCA_964509625.1. Classification (GTDB taxonomy): domain Bacteria; phylum Desulfobacterota; class Syntrophia; order Syntrophales; family Smithellaceae; genus UBA8904. The sequence continues at coordinate 812 of CAZDYR010000299.1, forward strand.
GCCGCCCGCGGCGCGTTCCCGAATTTCAAAGGATCGATTTATGAAAAAAAGGGCGACGTGCCGCTGCGCAACGCCACCGTCACCACCATCGCGCCGACCGGTACGATTTCAATTATGGCTAATGCCTCTTCCGGCGTGGAACCGCTTTTTGCCGTCTCCTATGTCCGGCAGGTGATGGACAACGACATTCTCGTGGAAGTCCACCCCTATTTTGAGGCTGTCGCGAAAGCAAGAGGCTTTTATTCTCCCGAATTGATGCAGCGTATCGCCGAGCAGGGGTCTCTGCATGATCTGGACGAAGTTCCCGAAGACATCCGCAAAATTTTTGTGACGGCGCACGACATCACGCCGGAAATGCACATCCGGATGCAGGCCGCCTTCCAGAAACACACGGACAACGCTGTCAGCAAGACCGTCAACTTCGCCAAAAGCGCGAGCATCCAGGATGTGGCGCGCGTTTATGAACTGGCCTATCAGCTTGACTGTAAGGGGGTTACCATCTACCGCGACGGCTCCCGCGAACAGCAGGTGCTGAGTGTGGGGAAAAAACAGGAAACAGCGGCGCCCGCAGGCCCTGAGAAAGAAAAAACAACCACCAAACGCGAACGCCCGAAAATCCTGAAAGGCTGGACCTATCAGATGCAGACCGGCTGCGGTCCGCTTTACGTGACGATCAACGAAGACGACACCGGTTTGTTTGAACTGTTTACCACCATGGGCAAAGCCGGCGGATGCGCCGCTTCCCAGAACGAAGCCATCGGCCGCATGGTGTCGCTCGCGTGGCGAAGCGGCCTTCAGGCGCGGCAGGTCATTAAACAGCTTCAGGGTATTTCCTGCCATTCCCATTCCGGTTTCGGCGAAAACAAAATTCTGTCCTGCGCCGACGCCGTGGCCAAGGCGATTCAATCCCATGTGACCGCCAACGGCGGCAAGATCCAGCATGAAAAACGCGCCTTCTTTAAAGGGGCCTGCCCCGACTGCGGCGGTATCGTCGAACACGAAGGCGGCTGCGCGGTCTGCCATATTTGCGGCTACAGCGAGTGCGCGTAACGGAGAAACATCCATGACACGGCAATTAGCGGTCCGATCCTTCACGCTCGCCCTCGTTATTTGCCTCTTCGGGCTGACACAGGTCTACGCTCAATCCTGCGAGAAGGTTGTCCGGGATCTCAACGCGCGGCTTTCAACGGGAATCGATCAGCGGGAACTGATTGAAATTCTCCGCAACCTGAACAGTACGGACAACAAAAACCTGCCCCCGAAATTCGTGAATAAAAAAACGGCCCGCTCGCGGGGATGGAAGCCCGGCAGAGATCTGTGGTCCGTAAGCGCCCTCAGAGGCTTCAGCATCGGCGGCGACCGGTTCCAAAACCGGGAAGGTCGGCTGCCCGGTAAAAAATGGCGCGAGGCCGATCTGGACTATAAAGGCGGGGGGCGGGGCGGGAAGCGTCTTGTGTTCTCCCGGGACGGTGAACGTTTTGTAACCGTCGATCACTACACAACCTTTACGGAGGTGCCCTCATGCCGATGAAACGATGCCTTTTGAACGGCCGCGTGATCCGTTCGCTGGATGATCTTTATGACCGTCTTGCCGACCGTTTGGCCCTTCCCGCGCATTTCGGTCGCAACCTGGACGCCCTCTGGGATGCTCTTTCCACGGACGTGGAAGGTCCCTTCGAGATCGTCTGGAAAGATGCTTCTGAATCAAAGAAGACCATGGGCCGGGATTATAATCGTATCATCAAACTGTTCAAAGAATTGGTAAAAGAGCGGGGTGACTTCCGCCTCAGGATCGACCCGTAATCCATCTTCCTTCATTTTTTCATAAAGTGATAATGTGAACCGAACCGTTCAAAAGCCGCCCGATCCAGTGATTCCTGATGCTTTGGATGTGCGACACTGATGATCAGCCTGGCGCGCTCCTGCAGGGATCGGCCATAAAGGTTGACCGCTCCGTACTCCGTGACGAGCCATTGTACGTGAGCGCGTGTTGTCACAACGCCTGCTCCGGGCAGCAATACGGGAGCGATTTTGCTGATGCCTTTTTCCGTCATCGAGGGCATGGCCAGAATGGCCTTGCCGCCCTTCGAGCGGGACGCGCCGTAAAAAAAGTCGATCTGTCCGCCTACCCCGGAGTAACATTTCGTTCCGATGGAATCGGCGCAGATCTGGCCAGTCAGATCAACCTGCAGGGCCGAATTGATAGCCGTCACTTTCGGGTTTCGGGAAATAAGAAACGGATCATTGGTATAGCCGACATCTTTCATCAGGACCTGCGGGTTTTGGTGCGTATAATCATACAAATGTTTTGAACCGAGCAGAAACGTCGCCACCATCCTACCCTGATCAATCGTTTTATGGGCGCCGTTAATCACGCCTTTCTCCACGAGGTTGATCACGCCGTCGGCAAACATCTCCGTGTGAATCCCGAGATGCTTATGTCCGCCAAGTTCATTCAGCACCGCGTTGGGAATTGCGCCGATCCCCAGCTGCAATGTCGCGCCGTCTTCAATAAGCGCCGCGCAATTTTTCCCGATGGCCGTTTCAACAGGGTCCGGTTTCGCGAAATGAACAGTTTCCAGAGGCGTATCGTCTTCCACAAAAATATCGATCTGATCGACGGAAATAACGGAGTCACCGAATGTGCGCGGAACATTGGGATTAATGACCGCGATAACCGTGTCGGCAATCTCCATGGCCGCCAGTGTGGCATCCACCGACGTGCCCAGAGACACATGGCCTGTCTCATCCGGCGGGCAAACCTGGACCATGACCACGTTGCAGGGCAGATAGCCTTCGCGGTAAAGCCGCTGTGTTTCACCCAGAAACACCGGAATGTAATCCGCGAAACCCTGCTGGGTCGGCTTACGAACATTCGGACCGACAAAAAAAGAATCCAGCTGGAAAATGCCTTCAAACTCCGGATCGGCATAAGGCGCCGG
>CAZDYR010000300.1:0-3750 GCA_964509625.1 uncultured Smithella sp.
GTATTATCATTAAGAAAAGATGACATGATTCTTAAACCGGTTGCATGAAGAAGCGGCATTTCTTTTTGCTTTGAGGCAATGACCTCCGCCAGCGACAACTTTAAAAGATAACTGATCGGGACACGAAGGTACTCACGGCCATTTTCCTTCACAAGAAACCTGTCTACATCGGAACGTTGACCGGCGGATGCATCGGACTTGTCCGCCAGCATGTCATGCCCGATGATGATGGTGGCAAAATCTCCTATTTTCTCCCGCGGAATGCGCACCCAGCTGTTTTCCCAAATCCCCTCCGCGTTTCCGTTTAAATATCTTTCCAAATCAGTCATCACCCGGCGGGAGGTGTCACCTGATTTCGCACGTTTTTTGGTATTGCTGAAATAGTTGGACTGTTCGATGAAAAGAGGAAGGTCGACATGCTGCCTGCTTCCGATGACGACTGTCTGCATTTCCGACTCGCTTCCGGCGGTCGTGTCCGTCGGCGCAAAAGGAAGCGATCCGACATTCAAACCCAGCCGGTCATACTTCACGCCGATGGCTTCCGATATTTCTCCGATCGATTTCGGGTTTAAAGCGTCAAGTTTTCCGGGATAATTCTTTACCGCAAAGGTCACGCTGCTCAATATTCATCTCCTTCGCCTATATTTCCGGCATCGCGAAGGAATGATATAATTTCAATGTTTCAGTTTGATGAAGGAATAAAGATGTTTTAAATAATCCCGGAATTTAACAGGCAGGCTGATTGATCATGCAAGTTGTTTCAAAGGTGTCAATAATCGTGTCGGTAAAATGTGAAATTACTTACTCTCCGTAAATTTATAGCCGAATCCGCGAACCGTGAGCACGTAGCGGGGATTTTCCATATCCTTCTCGATCTGGCTGCGCAGACGACGGATATGCACATCAACGGCGCGATCGGTAATAAAAGTATCGTCACCCCAGACATGGTCCAGAATCTGATTTCTGGAATAGACCCGGCCGGGATTACGGGTGAAAAAGAAAAGGAGCTTCAGTTCCGTGGGACTCAGATTCACTAAACGTCCTTCTATCTGAACAACACAGGATTCATAATTGATTTTCAAACCGCCATATTCAAATGTTTTCTTTGCCGACGGTTTTTCTCTATCCTGCAAGCGGCGAAGGACCGTCCTCACCCGGGCAACGAGTTCTTTGACACTGAAAGGCTTGGTGATATAGTCGTCCGCTCCGATTTCCAAACCGATAATTTTATCCATCTCGTCGCCTTTAGCCGTGAGCATGATAATCGGCACATGGGCAATTTCCGGATTGGCGCGAATCCCTTTACAGATGTCCAGACCATTCATTCCAGGCAGCATCAAGTCCAGAATAATCAAATCCGGTTTTTGCGATTTAACGATCGAAAGAACCTTGCCGCCGTCGAACGCCTTTGTCGTGGCGAATCCTTCCCTTTCCAGATTATAGGAAATGAGATCGGCAATATCTTTTTCATCATCCACAATCAGAATTTTTGCCATATTTGCATGCCGTTTAAGAGAAAATTAGACAGGGATCATCACACACTTGGAGAAGAACCGCAAAAAAGCCGGACAAGCATCAATCGGCCGTAACTTTAAAAACCTCATCGCCGGGACGCACACGGTCTGAGACTTTCATCCCGATGGATTCACCCGCCACGGCCTTCTGCACAGGTTTATTATCAACTTCCATGGACTGGATCACATCGGTAAATTCGGTCGTATGACCGGAAAATTTGATGCTGTCGCCAACATGCAATTCACCGTCCGTGATATGAACAGCCGCCACGGAAGGCTTCGCAAAAAATTTGACCACTTCGCCGATCTTTTTTTCTGCCATGACAAATCCTCCATCCGATAAACAACATGATTCTTTGGTTTTTCTCAGAACAACTTCGACCGTTTTGGCGTTGCAAAACACTGAGAACTCGTAAACCACGCTTCAGTGTTCATGAATTTAATACATTTTTTAGATTCAAAAAACAACCCCCAAAACAGGCAGAGGATTCTGCCGTTGGGATCCTGGCATAAAGAAACAAAAACCCCGCGGGAGAATATACCGCGGGGTTTTCACTGCCTCTATGATACCTACCACCTATCGTCTATGACCCATGACCTGCATTAGAACGTCAGCGTCAGTTTGTTGATGACCAGGAAATCATCATTAATCTGGTGGACATTGGATGTTCCTTTATAGTAGTCACCGGCAATCAGGTAGCCGACACCCAGCATATAGGACAAGTTGTTGGTGATTTTGTAGGTGGCGATCAGATCCACTTCATAACCGTATTCTCTTTCCAGAACCGTATTGGGTTTGTCCGCGCGGGCGTATGCAACCGAGGCCATGATGTCCAGCTTGTCAACAGGCCTTACACCGCCGCGAACCTGGAAAAACCAGCCGTTGGTCATGTTGGTATCCTGAGCCGTCGCATCATAACCGGTCAGGGTGCCCGCCCAGTTGGTGCGTTCATAGTTCCACATGATCAAGCAGGGCTGCCAATCGCGGCCGCCGTTGACGGAGAACCCCTCATTTTTATTGGTTGTTCCGTCATCATCACCGGAAACATAGGCAATGCTGCCTCCGATATAGAACATTTTGAAATCAGCGGTTGCGTCAACCCATCCGGAAATGCCCTGAAGATCAACATCAAACTTTGTTGAAGGGAATTCATACTTCTGATCACCCGTCAGATAATTCAATTCCGCCTGCAGGGCTACCGGTCCGATTTTAGCGATGGCGTAAGGCGTCAACAGAAAATAGGTTCTTTTGTAATAATCAGACGCGGGACGCTTTTCCCTGTAATCGTAATAATTGACGTTCAAGCCTGCTTTGCCGTTTTTCCAGCTGAAGACACCTTCGATGCCATATTTGTCATTGTCAGCGTCCGCAAATCCGGCAACACCGTTTCGCGTGCTTTTCTCTTTTTCCTTGGTATAGGCCAGGTTGATCGTGACCGGGGCAATCGTGTAAGAATACTTGATTCTCGGCTTGGGACTGTAACTGTTGCCGAAGATTGTACCCGTGGACCCGTCATTCATATACCCTGCGGAGAATCTGCCGATCGGCGATTTATAATCGACATACACCCAGTCAAAAGCGATGTTTTCATTTTCCGCGACCGTTCCTGCGGAATCCGCTGCCTGAGCGGCGCCGACAAAACCGCCTTTGCCGTCGGAAACCATTGTCGCCGATCGCGAGGCTCCCCACGCCCGCTCCATCGCGTCAAAACGTGTGACCAGGATCAGACCCGGCGCTACGATAAAATCCGTTTGAACTCTTAATCTCTGATAATAAAAAGCGGTCGAAGGACCTTCATCAGCTGCATCTTTCCTCAACGAGGTTTTATCCAGGTACATGCCTGCCGCGTAATACTCCCCGCTGAACTTCAGGTCAACGGCCATGGCCGACGCACTGAACACAACCATCAATCCCAGTGACACCAAAACAACCCAAATTCGCTTCATTTCTTCCTCCTGAAAATTTCATTTTGATAAAGATAAGGTATTCTCATCTTCATTTTAATTTCAGGAGACTATAAAGGTATTGTGTTACAAGATGATGACGCGTTTATTACGTTTATAATAATCTTCGCGAGCCCCATCGCGGCAATTTACAGAGAATTAACACTCGTGAGGTCAGATGTAGTGCTGTTTACTTTTTAACTTTCTTCTATCATGATAACGCGTAGTTGCACTGGGGGATAACGTATAATATTTTTCGCACATTTTGAGAAGTAGCCCTCAATCTGGTAGA
>CAZDYR010000301.1:0-2731 GCA_964509625.1 uncultured Smithella sp.
TGCATTCATATCATATCTTCAATGTTTCACAAAACAATAATGACTGCCTCAAAGTGAATTCTTTTTCGCTGAAGACTCAATGCTCTGTCCGGTGTTCATGAGATACGATTGGATAAAGTCATCAATATCCCCGTCCAGAACTTTTTGAGCGTTGCCTATTTCCAGATTGGTCCGGTGATCCTTCACCATTTTATAAGGATGTAACACGTAGGATCGAATCTGACTTCCCCAGGCGATTTCTTTCTTTTGCTTATTCTCTTCATCGATTTTTTCGTTTTTCTGCTGGAGCTCTCTTTCATAGAGGCGGGATTTCAGATATTTCATCGCCATGGCTTTATTTTTGTGCTGCGATCTTTCATTCTGACACTGAACAACAATTCCTGTCGGTAAATGCGTGATGCGAACGGCGGAATCCGTCTTATTGACATGCTGTCCACCCTTTCCACCGGATCGGAAAGTGTCGATTCTTAAATCGTCTTCATTGATTTCAATTCTTATTTCATCATCAACTTCGGGATACACAAACACGGATGCAAAGGAGGTATGGCGTCTGGCTCCCGCGTCAAAGGGAGAGATACGGACAAGACGATGAATACCGATCTCCGCTTTGGCATAACCATAGGCATATTCACCTTCCACGGTGAACGTAACACTCTTGACACCCGCTTCGTCGCCCGGCAGATAATCGATGATATTCGTCTTGAAATTTCTTTTTTCAGCCCAGCGCAGGTACATGCGCAACAGCATTTCCACCCAATCCTGCGCCTCCGTTCCCCCAGCGCCGGCATGAATGGATATGATGGCGTTCATCGCATCCTGCTCATTCGAGAGCATCATTTTAAGCTCATCTTGCTTGACGTCATAAGACAACTGCTCCAGTTCCGAAGCGAGATCGCTCAAGACCTGTTCATCTTTTTCCTCAGCCGCGATCGACCAGAGATTCTCGGCATCATCGATCTGACGCTGAAATCTTTTCCAGTGATCCAGAGATTCGGATAATTTCGTTTTCTTCTGCAGAATGTCGCGGGCTTTGTCCTGATGATCCCAGAAATTCTTTTGAGTGGATAAAATTTCCAGATCTTTAATTTTTAATTCCAGTTCACCGACGTCAAAGACATTCTCCGATATATTGAATTCTTTTTTTCAGATCATTGATGCTATCCTGTATGTTTTCGACGGACATGTCTTATCCTCCCTGTTAAACGTATCAAGAAAAAAACGGCCAGACCCGCAAAACTGACCCCTACCAGCCAATCGCCGTAACGCGCGTATAGAGTCGGCAATTGAATATATTGAACTTTACCATGAATTACATCTTTTTTAAATATTTCGGTTTGCGCCAGAATTTTTCCCGTCGGATCAATGATGGCGGAAACACCCGTATTCGCGGCCCGCACAAGATAAAGACGGGTTTCCACCGCCCGGAAGACGGTCATGGATAGATGTTGATAGGGCGCGGACGTTTTTCCAAACCAGGCATCGTTGGTCATATTGACCAGCAAGTCGGCTCCGGCATTTTTGTACATCCGGCCTGCTTCCGGCAAAATACCTTCATAACAGATCATCACACCGATTTTTCTGTCACCCATATTTAAAGGGTAAAACCCCGCCCCTGCGGCAAAATCGCCAATGCCGGCCGCAAGACTGCTGATGAAAGGAAACAGCGTTCTCAATGGTACATATTCCCCATACGGCACAAGATGCACCTTATCGTATTTTCCGCTGACATTCCCCCCGGGCGAAAGCAGATACGCACTGTTAAAATAATCGGTGATTTTATTTTTTGTCGTGTAGCTCATGGAACCGAAAATAAACCATTTGCCGGTTTTCACGGACAACTCTCTCACCCGGCGTTGTAGATCACTTTCATGCTGAAAGGTAAAAGGAACGGCCGTCTCCGGCCAGACCATCAGGCCCGCGTCTTTGGAAGGATGACGTAAAGACAGCTCTGAATAAATATCGATGGTTTCTTCTTGAAAATTCTTATTCCATTTAATGGACTGATCGATATTTCCCTGAACCAGAGAAACGTTCATGTCCGGTGCGTTTTCTAGGGCTTTATCAATGTGATTGATTCTCAACACACCGTAAGTGTACGCGCTCATCCAAACAAGGCAGACAACAGCGGCCAGAATAAATGCTTTTTTTGACCGTTCCGTGAGCAGCGCGAAAAAAGCGGTATTTAAAAGAATGATCAGGAAAGACAATCCCCATACACCTGCGATATCCGCCATCTGAATGAAAAAGATATTGTTGAATTGAGAGTAGCCCAGATTTTCCCAGGGGAACCCTGTAAACAGCTTCGATTTCAAATATTCCAGGCACACCCACAGAACCGGCGCAATAAGATACAGAGGAATTCTGTTTCGTAAATAAACGATTCCTGCGGCGAACAAAGCATAATAAATACTCAGATAACAAGACAGCAGCAGCATGAGCGTTATTCCAAGATACAGCGGCAGATGTCCGTAATTTACAACAACATAGGTGATCCAGTACAGGATTCCAACACAAGCCGTCAATCCCGTGATCCAGCCTAAAAAAAGCGCTCTCCGAATCGTTGTGACATCCCTTAAGGCTATGAACAAGGGAACAAAGGCTATCCAGGCCATGAATCCTAAGCCAAATTTCGGAAAGGATAAAAAAATCAAAATGCCGCTGAATAACGCAAAGAAAATACTGCGCCCGTTGAGCATTTTATTTGTGGTATCCGATGTCAGTTTTAAATCAT
>CAZDYR010000301.1:2741-3745 GCA_964509625.1 uncultured Smithella sp.
ATCATTATCCTTCATTTCCGATTCCATCTTCTATTTTCTTAATTTTTACTTTCTTGATACTCCGCTCGTCGGCGTTCTCGATGGTAATATCCATGCCTTCGATTTGAAAGTTTTCTCCCTGGTGAGGAATTCTTCGAATCGTGTTCAGGATCATGCCGCTGATGGTTTCATATCGGCCTCTTTCCAGCTCAATCTTCAGATGGTCTTCTATCTTCTCGATTTCCGTTCGGCCGTCAACAACAATGGTTCCTTCCGTCATCTGGATAATAGCTTCGGAATCGGCGCTGTTTTCGTGCTCATCTCGAATATCTCCGACGATCGCTTCCAGCAAATCCTCAAGAGTGACCAGCCCCGATGTGCCACCATATTCGTCGATAACAATAGCGATGTGCTTTTTATTGTTTTTAAACTCATAAAATAATAAATGCGCGTTCTTTGTCTCGGGAATATAATAAGGCTTGGTTAAATGGGATAAAACGTCGGCGGCTGTCATGCACTTTGGCCAGGTTTTAAGAAGATCCTTGACATTCAAGATGCCGATGATGTTGTCAACCGATCCCCGATGCACGGGAATACGTGTGTAATGAGAGTTCGCAATTTCCTGAAAAACATCTTCGAGTGTGTCGTCGGCGCTAATGGAAACAATATCCGTCCGTGGAATCATAATTTCCCGGACAAGAATAGATGTAAAATCAAGAATATTCTCAATCATTTTTCGCGAAGCATCATCCAGGACGCCGTATTTCTGCCCCCTGGCTAATGCTGTCAGTATTTCCCGGCGAACATGTGCTGGCTTGCGCCGGGAAACAAGATCAGATATTTTCGCCATACCTGCCTAAGAGTACCTCTTTTCCCTTTTTATCATGCTTATTTATTAAACATGCTCCACTGATTATGTCAATCAACCTTATCCAACAACGCAAAGAAAAAGGGAGCCGCGATAAGCTGACTCCCTTCGATTTTCTGGCGGGGCCGATGGGACTTGAACCCACGCCCTCCGGCGT
>CAZDYR010000302.1:0-3744 GCA_964509625.1 uncultured Smithella sp.
CCGGCAGCATTGAAGAAATGATGGACATCGCGCTGACGTTTCAGAACATGCCCGCACCCAGGGGAAACCGGATCGTAATCGTCGGGATCGGTGGCGGCGCCAGCGTGCTTCTGGCCGACGCATTCAGCAACGCGGGACTGACACTGCCGCGTTTGAGCGACGACCTGCGGCAGCACCTGATTGACATTTTTCCCACGGAAGCCGGCCGGATTTTTAAAAATCCCATCGACCTCAACAATTTTGAAACGCCTGAAAAATTCTTTAAAACCCTCAACACCCTGGATCAGTGCGAAGAAGCGGACATGTTGATCATCCATGTGGCCTTTGATCATTTCGGCCTGGTTTCCAGCGAGGAAAAGGACTTCTGGGTGGGCACGTTTCTCCAGTTGATCAGTCAGGTCAAGAAGGACCTTGGCAAACCGCTGGCGGTCATCCTGCACAGCTTCAGTTCCAACGCGATGAACGGGCTTGCTCAAAAGGCAATCAAGGAACTCTCCGCCGCGGGCATCGCGGTCTTTCCGTCCATCCCTCGCGCGGCAATAGCCTTGAGCAAATTTGCCAATTACCACGCCAAACACAAGGGTTGACGTACAAACAGCACGGAGCTGAGGAGATTTCAATCAGCCTTGCTCTCAGCGATCTTCAGAAATCAGCGACTGCCTTTCCAAAAATAGAGCAGCAAGTAGACGACGATGATCGCGTCCATAATAGCGGCACCCTGAAAACCCGCCACAAAAGACCGGCTGCCGTAAACAACGCAGAGGAGCACCATGAAGCTCTTTTCAATGACGCTGTACAAAAGGATGGGGATGCGCCACGAGACCTTGAAGGCGGATACAATCATAAAGATGCCCATCAGCAAAACCATCATGCCCCAGTGCTGGACGATGATGACATAATTTTCGACAAACTGAAATTTTGCAATCTTTTCTACTGCAACCACCGGTAAAAACGCATAGAGGCCCGCCGCGCAGGTTCCCAATCCACCCAGGACTAAAAAAGGTTTGATCGTTTTGTCGATAAAACTTTTCATAATACCCTCCTTCAATGAAATGACCGTCCGATGCTTGTAAATGAACCCATCCGCCCTTTAAACAGAAATCGCCGCACTCTTTTTGAGATACGGGGATTCAATCATCTCTCCATTTCATCACTCTTTGCCGTAAGGGTTCAATATTCCGGGTTATGCCAGCAATGAATCAATCACCTCGCAGCAGGCTGTCGAACCGTGCAGGGAATGTGATGATATCGGAACAAGATGCGGAGAATCAACGATCGTCCAGTTTAAGGGGGATTGAATAATACTGATTTGCTACGCCTGGACGGCAAAATAGTCAAGAGGTTGTATCAAAAACATAAAAACGGGCAAAGGCCTGCCGCGGTGCAATGCACAGCCCCTTTCCAAAAAAATGCTAAACAGCAGAACGACTTCCGCTTAAACCGTGCTTTTTCATCTTTCGAAAAAGCGTCGCCCTGGATATGTTGAGTTCCTCGGCAATGCGGACTTTACTGAATTTTAAAGCCAGCATATGGCGAATCAGTTTCTTTTCCGCTTCGTCCGGCGGCTCCAGATCAAAATGATGGCGCTTGGGCCGTTCAATGCCGGCGATTTCCAGCGGAACAAGACTGGATGTTAAACGGTCTGAAGAAGCATAGTTCACCATTCGTTCCACAACATTCTGCAACTCCCGCACGTTGCCCGGCCAGGGATAGTTCAGAAAAATATCCATCACGTTTTCATCCACACCGCTGATGGTTTTTCCCAGGGCGGACTCACATTTTTTAATAAACGCGTCTACCAGCAGAGGAATGTCGTCTTTTCTTTCGCGCAGGGGAGGCAAATGAATGTTGAAAACGTTCAGGCGATAATAGAGGTCTTTGCGGAAACTTCCCCGGCCCACCTCTTCAATCAGGTCTTTATTGGTGGCGCAGATAATCCGCAGATCAACAGCCCGAATCTGGTTGGAGCCGATGCGCACCACGCACTTGTCTTCAATCACCCGTAAAAGAACCGCCTGAATTTCCAGCGGCGTTTCGGCGATTTCATCCAGAAAAATCGTGCCCCCGTCGGCCATTTCAAATTTTCCCTGGCTGCCGCCGCGACGCGAACCCGTGAACGCGCCTTCCGCATGACCGAATAGCTCGCTGGCAATCAGATCGCGGGGGATTGCCGCGCAGTTGATGGCGACATAAGGGCCGTCCCTGCGCGGGCTGGCGTTGTGAATGGCCTGCGCCAGAATGTCTTTACCCGTACCGCTTTCACCAAGCAGCAGCACGTTGGACGCGCTTTTTGAAATCATATTGGCCTGGTCGATAATGGCCCTGAATCTTTCGTTCCTGCCATGGATATCGCTGAATTTCAGGTTGGCCTTTGCGCCGGAAAACTTGTTGACCAGGGATTTTATTCTCTTGAGTTCCGAAAAAATGAGCACCTTTCCAATGGCTTTGCCGCCGGACGAATAAATGCTGTTGCAGGTCAGTGTAAAATCACCCGAGCCTCTGGAGGAATAAATTCGAACCTCTGTGTCCCTGAAAGAGTCCTGACGGTCGATCAAATTCAGAAAACGCCGATTGGCTTCGTCGGGAAAGACATTCCCCAAAGATTCGCCAATGACGGCAAGGTCTTCCAGGCCGAACAGTTTTTGCGCGCGCGCATTGATGGCGGTTATGCCCCCTTCGCTGTTTATGGCGATCAGCGCTTCAGGAATAGAAGTGATGATCGCCTTTTGCAGACTGTAGGCCACATCCGTTTCGTGAAAGGCCCTCTGCAGTTGGTCAAGCGCTTTTCGGATCATCAGCTCATTTTCAATAGCTTGTGCCGAGGCAATGGCCATTCCCAGCGTGTGAGGGTGCGCCGCAATCGACAGAGCCAGGATGGTGATGCCCCCGATCATTTTACCTTCAGGGTCAAGAATCGGCGCGCTCGATACGGTGAGAAAGTGAAACAACTGCATGTAATGCTGGGCGCCGATGATCTGAAACGGTTTTTTGCATTTCAGCAGCGTTCCGATGGCATTGGTCCCGCAGCATTCCTCCGACCAGAGAACTCCGGGGATCCATTTAAACAGTTTGTGGAGACCCTCGTGCATGTCATGCTGCATGATCTGCAGGATGTAACCGTTGCTGTCCGAGAGGGTCACGCTGAAACTGGTGGTCTTCATGGATTGGTACAGTCTCTTTAAAAAAGGCTGACTGATTTCGATGAGCAGCCGATTGTCTTCAAACAGCCGATCCAGAGCCTGACCGGTCAGGATTTCATTTTTCGTTTCGCCGTGAGGATCGAGCCCGTATTCCCGGCTGCGCTTCCAGCTTTCAAAAATGATTGGCGGGATCACAGACGTGTCAATCGCCGCCGCACCTTTTACAAAGGCATTCCATTCCCTGAACGTTCTTTCTTTGAATTGAATCCACGCCGAAACAACATCCTGGGGCGTAAACACCTTTGCCGTATCAAACTCGCCATCGAAAAATTTTTGATAGTCCAGAGAAGAAACACCCATGTCATCAGCTTTTGACGTGACGTTTGCCTTTGGCTCTTCCATGATGCTTTTACCTGTATCCGGATTCTCCATAGCTGCCCCTTACTCGTTATTTACAGGCGGTGCCGTAGTATCAAATAAGTATCAAATAAGTATCATTGATTGTATTTACCATGAGTCAAGTGAAACATATTTGAGACTTTATTTCCATCTGAAAATGTAATCCAGACTATTATTTTTATTTACATTCAATAATAATAAATAC
>CAZDYR010000303.1:0-2322 GCA_964509625.1 uncultured Smithella sp.
CCCCTGGTGGGCGGGGATTGAGGGGAGGGGGAAAAATAAAAAAGGTTTGATCCCGGAAGAATCAAACCTTTAGATGGCGCGATAAAGACTTTCAACTCCCTCAAGATCAGGATTGCCCTCCCTCTCAGGTCACAGTAAACATGCCTTAAATTATCCTTTTGCCGGTATGTTTGTCAACATTCTTTTACAGAAGGAATATCGGTGAAAAGCTTACGGATTCGCACTTTTTTCAAACGCGTCAAGTGCCGACGGGAAAGGCGCCAGGCTGCGTTTCAGAACGCCCTGCAAAAAGGAGATGGCCACGCCGTAGTTGGTGACGGGAACGCCGGCTTTCTGCGCTTTGCGAAGCCGGGTCAGCATTTCGCGGCGGTTCATCATACAGGCGCCGCAATGAAAGATGAGTTTATAGTCTTGCAGATTATCCGGATAATCGCGTCCGCAGGCCGTATCGATTTGCAAATCGCCGCCGACATACTGGCGAAGCCAGCGGGGAATCTTCACCCGCCCGATGTCGTCTTCGAGCGCATGATGCGAACAGGCTTCGGCGATCAGCACCCGGTCGCCGGGTTGAAGTTTATCAATGGCGGCGGCGCCCGCGGCCATAACGGCAAGGTCGGATTTCTGTCTCGCGAACAAAATCGAGAAAGTCGTCACGGGAATTTCTTTGGGCACGTCCGCCGTGACTTTTAAAATCGCCTGAGAATCAGTCACCACAAGGGACGGCGGATTTTTCAGGCTGGCAAGGGTGGTTGTAAGTTCTCTTTCTTTAACAACGACGGCGGTCGCGTCGTTATCCAGAATATCACGGATCGTCTGTACCTGCGGCAGAATCAGCCGGCCTTTGGGGGCCTGCAAATCAATCGGAACAACTAAGACGGCGATCCCGCCGGGAGACAGCAGATCACCGATGAGTGACGGCGCGGCAATAAAATTTGCGGGAGCGACATCCATCAACCGCTCTTTCAAGTTTAAAAGATAGTCCTGGCGGTGAATGGGATCGCTGCAGGAGACAGTCAGAATTCTTCCCGTCTTCTCTTCCAGAAGCCGAAGATACTCGGCGGAAGGGGGGCGCAGATCACTTTTATTGAGGACGGTAATCACCGGTATTTTTCTTTCCTGCGCTTCGGCAAGCGCCGATTCTTCATAGTCAGTCCAGATGTCCGCCTCTGCCACCAGGATAACGACATCCGCGCGGTCAAAAACCCCGGCAGTCTTTTCCAGCCGTTTTGCTGATAATTCTGAGACATCATCAAGGCCTGCCGTATCCAGAAACAGGACGGGCCCAAGCGGCAATAGTTCCATCGCCTTTTCCACCACATCCGTTGTGGTTCCGGCGATGGACGATGTAATGGCGATGTCCTGACCCAGTATCAAATTCAGAAGGCTTGATTTGCCGACATTGGTGCGGCCCAGCAGAGCGATATGCAGCCGGTTGGCTTTCGGTGTTTTATTCACGGTCTTTATACCCCAGTGCGGTTAGTGCAAACGGCGTCAGATATTTGTCCACGGTTGCCCTGCCGACTTTGTCTTCTAAGAATAAACGCATATTATGTTCGGAGCCGGAAGTGAATTCTTTCATCAGTCGGGTCGCCTTTTCGTAGCCGATTGCCGGTAAAAGGGCAGTGATAATCATGGGGCTGTGGTCGAAGTACCCGGCGCATTTTGAAGGGTCGGCGACGATCGCCCGGATGTGGCCTGACAGGGATGTGTTGATATTGATCAACAGGTCCAGCGATTCCAAAAGAACATGCGCCAGGAGCGGCAGGAATTCATTGATCTGCTGTGTGCCGCGCGAGGCGCAATCTGTGATGACGGCATCATTGGCGATGGCCTTTATCGCCACCTGCATGGCGGCTTCGGCCATGACAGGATTGACTTTACCCGGCATAATCGACGAGCCGGCCTGCAGTTGCGGAAGCCGGATTTCGCCCAGGAAGTTCATCAGCCGTAAATCGTTGGCGACTTTCATCAGATTGGCGGCATGGGCTTTGAGAATGCCGGAGACTTCCACAAAAGCGTCGGCATTGGCGGTTTCACCCATGATGTTTTCTCCGCGCGAAAGTCCCAGTCCCGTGACTTCTCTTAATTTTTCGACAACCAGAAAGATGTACTTGCGCGGCGCGGCCAGTCCCGTGCCGACGGCCGTTCCGCCAAGATTAACCACGCGCAGACGCTCTTCGCATTTAAAGGTCCGCCAGCGGTCGCGGCCGAATGCCTCGGCAAAAGCGGAAAACTCGGCTCCCAGGGTGATCGGAACCGCTTCCTGCAATTCCGTTCGTCCCGGTTTGACGATGGAAGCGAATTCTTTTTCCTTCTCCTGAA
>CAZDYR010000303.1:2332-3725 GCA_964509625.1 uncultured Smithella sp.
GAAAAGCTCCCTGAATGCCGGCGATAGCCCGGGATAAATTCCGGAGAAGATGGATTGCCGCAACTTTGACGGCGGTCGGATAAACATCATTGGTCGATTGATGAAGATTGACGTCTTCCAGCGGATGCACCAGGGCGTAATCGCCCTTGACGCCGCCGAGGATTTCGATGGCGCGGTTGGCGATAACTTCATTGATGTTCATGTTGGTGGATGTTCCGGCCCCGCCCTGAAAAGCGTCGACGGGGAACTGATCGGGAAACTTTCCGGCGGCTGTTTCGTCGCATGCTTTTTCTATCGCGTCGGCTTTTTCGGAAGACAGATAACCATTTTGGGCGTTGGCTTGTGCGCAGGCTTTTTTGACCTGGGCCAGCGCCCGGATGAGCGATGGATTGACTTTCTGAGAGCTGATGCTGAAATTGTTCATCGCCCGCTGGGTATGAATCCCCCAGTAAGACTCCTGCGGAATATTCAGTTCGCCTAGATAATCTTTTTCCGTTCTCTGAGAAGTCATGTTTCATTTTACTCTAAATGACGTCACAAAAAAAGAGGTTTGTCTTTGGCGGACAAACCTCTTTTGATTTTTGATGATTGGCGGTTTTTCGGGATGGACCCGTCATTTTCGCGCTTGTTACACGGCTGCATCGCACCGCAGGCAGCGGCAAGCCTCTTTCATGGCGTCTTCCCGGCTGAAGCCCAGTTCCACTTCCGCGAAGCTCATTTTACGCGTGTCATGGTGCATTTCGGGCATCGGCATCTGAGGCGTTTCTGTGGATTCTTCATCAATGACCAGTGGCACGATGATGTCTTCCAGCGCCGGTTTCACGTAAGCGGGCTCATGATTCGCCGCGCGAATGGCCGCGTCGATGTCGTCGGCCGCCTGATGGCCGGCGCCGATGGCCGCGATAACCGTATCGGGACCGGTTTCGGCATCCCCGCCAGCGAAATAGCGGGGATTCGTCGTACAGGACTTATAGCCTTTGCCGACCGTGTAGCAGTCCCACTTATTGATTTCAACGCCGATCTTCTTGTCGATGAAGCTCATATCCGGCACCTGGCCGATGGCCGCGACAACGGCGTCAATTTCCAGCGTGAATTCGGAGCCGTCAATGGCGACCGGTTTCTTGCGGCCGCTGTTATCGAAGTCGCCCAGTTTCATCCGCTGGCAGGAGATCGATTTGACTTTGCCCTTCGCGCCGTCGATCTTTAACGGAGCGACCAGGTATTCGATCTTGATTCCTTCGTCTTCCGCCGCCTTGATTTCTTCTTCGGCCGCGGGCATGTCCGCTCTTAAGCGGCGATACAGGATGGTGACTTCCGCGCCGAGGCGCAGCGCGACGCGCGCCGCGTCAATGGCGGAGTTGCCGCCGCCGATGACGGCCACTTTCTTGCCCAG
>CAZDYR010000304.1:0-3702 GCA_964509625.1 uncultured Smithella sp.
ATCCATTCTTCCGGATGCAGTCCCAGGTTGCCGGCTATGGCACCCAGCGCGATTTCAATGATGGCGACGGAAAGGCCCAGGCGCAGGGAAATAATGCTGGCCAGAAACACGAGCAGGCCGACGGCTAAAGGTATGTAATCCCCTTTCATGCGATAGACTCCTTAAAAAGTTGTAGGAGTTATCAGCAGCAAAGGCGGTTAAAGGCGAACTCCATCACCCGCTCGGCAAAGATGTTGATCCTTGAAGCTTTTGTCGTTAATCAAATTTGATTTTTTCTGTCAATGAAAAAAACGCCCTTCCGTTGAAACGGAAGGGCGCCAGTGCTAAACCCTGAAAAAAGGTTTGTTTAAAGAAACTTGATAACTACTTTTTATACTCCGACACATGTTTGGGCCGCGAGAACAGAAGAGCGATCACGAAGCCGACGATCAGCAAGCCGGCCGCGGTGTAAAGAGACTGCTGCTTGTTGAACTCGGCGAATACGAAGCCGCCAACCACGCCTGCCGCGCCCCACGCCGTGAGCAGGAAGCCGTAAACCTTGCCGATGTATGTCGGACCAAAAGAGTCGGCCGCGAAAGAGGGCATCACAGCGAAACCGCCGCCCAGGCAGGCCAGAAGATAACAGGCAATGATCGTGAAGACGAGCACGCTGGTGACCTGGGGAAGCAGAATATAAAGGATTGCCTGGGTGATGAACATGGTCATATAGGTGCCTTTCCGTCCGATCTTATCGGATACGGCGGCCCAGAAAAGACGGCCCAGGCCATTGAAAATGGAGGCCGTAGCCAGCACGCTGCCGCCCAGAACCGCCAGTTTGGCTGGATCATCAATGTTTTGAGCGAACTTAATAACTTCCTGTGCCATCGGGGAGAGTTTGGATAAAAGCCCCATGCCGGCGGTGACGTTCAAAAAGAGCATGCACCAGAGCATGTACCACTGGCGAGTTCTTTTTGCCTCGGTCCAGCTGAAAGAATCCGCCGCGCTCACGGTTGTCGACGCGGGCTTAAAGCCCTGGGGGAGCCAGCCGGCGGGGGGATTTTTCAGGGTCAGAGCCGCCGCGCCGCATAAAATCAGGTATACGACACCCAGAATAAAGAAAGCGTTAGCCACCCCGACATTGTTGATGAGGCCGGGGATGATCATACCGATGAAGAAAGCGCCGAAGCCAAAGCCCATGACGGCCAGACCCGTGATCAGACCGCGTTTATCCGGAAACCAGCGAATCAGCGTGGCAATCGGCACAACGTAAGTCAAACCGTTGCCGACACCCGCCACAACGCCGTAGCCGATTAACAGAAACCAGAAACTTCCCATATGCAGGGCGACACCGCCCAGCAGAACGCCGATCCCATACAAGCACGCGCCAAGGGTGGCGACAAATTTCGGTCCTTTTTTATCGACCAGCATGCCGCCGAAAGCGGCGGAGATGCCGATGGTGCCGATGATCAGCATGAAAACGCGTGATATAACTTTTACTTCCCAGCCATGCAGTGCCGCAATGGGTTTGACAAAGACCGACCAGGCGTAAACCGTGCCCAGGACCAGCATCATGACGACACCGGCCGCGGCCAGTCCCCATCGCTTACTTTCCAAATTTTCGTTAACCATATTTTCATTCCTCCCTTGCCTTTATTATTAAAGGCTTAATGTATTTAGTGACACATGAAACGCCTGCCAATACGGGCACAGAGTTTAATGTGCCAAGACACCGTATAAATGACCAATGGTCTTATACATAAAGAATATGTCCCGTGCAAGCGGCATGTTCGGTTTTTTACTTTATTTTTTTACATAAGAGATGAAGATTTATAATAACCTGTAATATTATTTTGTTAAGTCATGGCCGGTCAATATTATTTTGGGAAAAGAAGCCTTTATCATAAAGCCTTGGTTGTCAAATTTTTCATAAGTATTATATTAGCGATTCAGGAAAATTGAAAAGGAGTTTTTATGGCATCGTTGGCGGGGAATCCATCCATTCGGGAAAATGTGGAAAAAATCAGTAAATTATCTTTTGCAGTCGGGGTTTATCGTCCGCCCAGCGAAGGAGGAAGTTCATCTCTCTTATTGCGTGTAACGGAAAACTGCCCCTGGAACAAGTGTACCTTTTGTGAAATGTATAAAGGGTTTCCTTTTGTTTATCGATCAGTTGCGGATATCAAGGCAGACATTGACAATGTCCGTTCCATGGTTGAAGAAATCCGCGAAGTATCTCAGAAATCCGGGCAAAACGGTAAAATCAATCGTGATGTGTTGCGGGCGCTTATCGCCGTTAATCCCTATCTGAACGAAAATCCTTGTTTTTCCACGGTATTCAGCTGGCTTTATTACGGAGGCAGGACGGCTTTCCTGCAGGACGCCAACAGCATGATCATGCGGCCGCATGAGTTTGTCGATGTGCTGAAACATCTGCGGGCAACCCTGCCAACCCTGACCCGGGTGACGTCTTACACGCGGTCCAAGACACTGGCGCAACGAAAGCTTGAAGAACTGGTTGCCATCCGGGAAGCGGGATTGGATCGCATTCACGTCGGCCTGGAAACGGGAGACGATGAAATTCTTAAGCTTGTCCGCAAGGGTGTGACCAGCGCCGAGCAGATTGAAGGCGGTAAAAAGGCCATGGCCGCGGGATTTCAGCTTTCCGAATACTGGATGCCGGATCTGGGAGGCCGGGAGCGCTGGAGGCAGCACGCGGAAAATACGGCGCGGGTACTCAATGAAATCAATCCAAACTACATCCGTTCGCGTCCTTTTGTTCCCAGGCAGGGAACTGAAATCTTCGAAGACTATGAACAGGGACGGCTGCATATTTCATCTCCCCATGAACGGCTCGAAGAATTACGGGTAATGATTGAAAACCTGAATGTGACCTCAAAGGTGTGTTTTGATCACAATATGAATTCGTGGACCAACCGGCAGGGCGGCCTGCTGTTCCATATGGATTACGAAGGCTACAAGTTTCCGGAGGAAAAGCCTCATGTGCTGGAGCTGATCCGAGAAGGGCTGACCGTTGATGAATCCAGGCATATCGATATCAAGGAGCTTATCGCGCTGGGCTCCCTGTAAATCAAACCCATTCGGTATTGTCGGAAGCAAAGAGCAGAGCGGGATAATTTCTGAATGACGGGCACAAAAACATATGTGTTTGTTCTTAGTGGACAGTGCCGGGATTTGGTTTGGCCGGCCGGCTGCCCACCGCATAACCAACTGTTCTTCCGATGGTCTGAAAATCCTTTCCCAGGTTGATCATAATCTCTTGGGCCGATCCCACGTCGGCTCTTCCCGGATAAATGTCGTAACGGTTTTTATATTTATCCGGCGTGAAATCCGGCATCACGACATTTGCCCCTGCCTGAAGCGCCTGGAGGCGCCCTTTGGGATTGAGTGTTGCCAGCGCCGTGGTGGCTGGAATATTTGTATTGCGGGTCAAAAGCCTGGCGATGGCAATGACCCGCAGCGTTAATTCAAGATCATCGTTTTCAATCCCGGCAAGCGGCGTATCCGGATGGGCGATGAAGGGCCCGATGCCCAGCATGTCCGCATCGAGCATTTTCATGAGCAGAAGATCGTCGGCGAGAATCTCATAGGTATGCCCCGGCAGCCCAACCATGTTTCCCGTTCCTGTTTCAAATCCCAGGTTCTTGAGTGTTTTGAGGCAGGAAACACGCTGATCCAGGCGGCAACCGGGGCGCAGGTATTTGT
>CAZDYR010000305.1:0-3673 GCA_964509625.1 uncultured Smithella sp.
GGACAACCAAACGCGTTTTGGCGGGCAAAATCCATAAATATGAAATCGATTGCACTCTATTTGAATCGGAATACTGAAAAGGAGAACAAAAAATGAAGAATGTGAAAAGAATGTTGACCCTGTTGCTGTTCATGCTGATGCTGGTGTCAGTTTCCCTGACGGTTTGGGCGGCCGAGGAAGTTAAACCCGCCGCCGACACGAAAGCGGCCGCTCCCGCGCCGGAAGAAGACAAGGTCACCGGCGAAGTAGCCGCCAGTATTTTAAGCGCCTATATCTGGAGGGGCCAGGAACTGACCCGCCACTCCGTGGTCATTCAGCCGTCCGTTACGGCAAGCTACAAGGGATTTACCGTCAACCTCTGGGGGAATGTGGACACAAACCCCTATTCATCCGGCATTGAAAACCATGCCACTAATTTTACGGAGACGGATGTAACCCTTTCCTACATCCATAAGTTCGGCATTGTTTCCGTGGGAGGCGGCTACATTTACTACGGCCTGCACGGCTCCGCCTCCGGCGGGGCGGACTTCCCTGATTCTCAGGAGATTTTTGCCACCGTCAGTGTGGACACGCTGCTTACGCCCACCCTGACCGTTTACAAAGAAATAGACCATTACAAACAATGGTACGCGACGCTGGGAGCTTCCCATACTTTTGCGCTGCATGAAAAGGTCGGCTTGAAACTGGCGGGCTCCGTCAGCTATCTGAAAAGCGAAGACGCGTCGGACTATCCGGAATTTGACGGCAGCTCCGTGGCAATTCCCGGCAAGAAGTTCAACAATTTTCATGACGGCGTGGTTTCCGTTTCTCTGCCGGTTAACGTGATCAAGACCCTGACCGTTTCACCGACTGTGTCCTATGTCTTTCCGCTTTCGAGAGACGCCAAGTACGAAATGAGGGGACGCGGTTTGAAAGGGGCGCTTCTTCCCTCGGACAAGGACGGCTCCTTCCTGTATGGAGGCGTCGCACTGAGCTTCACGTTTTAGCGAACGAATAAAATATCACCACCGCTGTCATGGATATCCGGGGATGGCGGCGGCTGGCAATCAATTCTCTTCCTCCTCCCCTCCCACAGACGGGAAAAGCAAAGATGACGTAACCTTTGCTTTTCCCGTCCTTTTTCTAAAGCAGGCTTTGGATCCGATTTATAACTGTCCATCTGAATTCCGATAGTTGCAGATGGGCGCGTGCATGGGGCGGGCCAAAGCGGCGACGCGGTAAAACGGGCAATATCGGCAGACTTAAATAGTCCTTGACAAAGTCACGAATGCTCAATACAAAACAACCAACGCTCGTTGTATGAACGTTTGTGCATTTAGATGATGTAAATGCAGGCAGATCTTTTCAAGTGTATGTTGTGCATCTTAATCAAGGCCTGAATTCACCGCAAGGCTTACATAATGATTCAGCGTCTTTAAGCAATTGGTTTGGAAACACCTCTGTACCACATCGCCTGGTTCTAAACGATCCGGTTTCACTGCATCACACATGTTACACGACAAAATGATGCAATGAACCGGAGGAACATGCCGTTTTTCACCATGGAAAGTCTTCAGCAACAGCGCCTGCATTTTTGACGTGAACCATTCCGGAGATTTCACGCGAGGAGCCTCCGGGAAAAACACGGAGTGAATCGCGCTCAAACGGGATGCACTTTCATTCTGTGCAGCTTGTGGATGATTAAGCCGCGCCGTGAAGATAGTCCTTTACGGCCGGAAATAAAATATTCAGGAAAGGAAAAGTAGCATGAAAAAATGGAAAACGTTACTGTGTTCAATGTTTGTGTTTGTTTTTGCCGCGTGGGTTTCGGTGGCTTCCGCGGAAGAGATTGTCGTCGGTTTCACCGGTCCCCTGAGCGGACCCGCCGCCGAGTATGGCCAGGACTGTATGTATGGCCTGGATATGTCGGTTAAAGAACTCAACGCGGCAGGGGGTATTGTTGTCAAAGGCAAGAAATATACGTTCAGAATGGAGAAACTGGATGACCGCGCCGATCCTACCCAGGCCAAAAACAACGCCATCCGGTTTGTCAATCAGCATAAAGCCATTGCCGTTTTCAATCCCATGATCACCACCCTTGCCTCTATCATGGCGATTCCTCAGACACCGGGCAACGAATTCATCATTGCCGGCTACACCAGCATCCATACCATCATGGAGAAGGGTCATCCGATGATCATCAATGCCGTTTCGAACTTTGCCACCTACGCGCAGAACATGGCCGATCAGGGCCGGGCGAAAGGCTGGAAAAAACTCGCGATGGTCGTCACCGCGGGCGGTTACGGCGATGCCTGGCGCAAGGTTTTTGCGTTGACCTGGGTTGCCAAGGGTGGACAGATTGTCGGCGATTATCCCGCCAACTACTATACGGAAACGGATTTTTCAGCTCCGCTGGCCTCGGCTTTGTCCAAAAAGCCTGACGTCCTGCTTGTTGGCGGTCCTTCGGCCACGACGGCCCTGGTTATTGAGCAGGCCAGAAACATGGGTTTCAAGGGCGGGTTTATCATGATTGATCAGGCCAAACCGGATTATGTTGCCAGAGTGCTGGGCAACATGAAGCTCCTGGAAGGCATGATCAGCACGGGTGCTATTGCCGCTTTACCGCTGCCGGCCGGTCCCCGTTTCAACAATAAATTTCGGGCGGCCTATAAGAGAGACATGACGGCGGAATGCGTTCTTCACTACAACGTCATGCAGGTGATCGCCAAAACAATAGCCATTACGGGTTCCACCAACCCGGTCGACATTCGCCGCAATCTTGACAAGGCGCTGCCGACCACCGGCGACAAGGTTCCCAATGAGCTGTTCGGAATAGAAGAAAACGGCAATTTCTTGTGCGGTCTGGTCATGCAGACGGTTAAAGACGGCAAATTCAGCAAAGTCGATTACATTCTGCCGTTCCCGAAAACAAAAGTTGAGTTCGACAAATACAAGAAGATGAGCAAAACGGCTGAACCGGAAATGATCCGCTGGTCGCCCGTTCAATAATTTGCGCATTTCCATAGGCTGAAAAAGCTCAACAAAAAATCAACCCCCGTTCTCCACTGGAGAACGGGGGTTTTTTATTGGCCGGATGTCAGGGCTTTTCGGACTGGAGTTTGCAATGATCGGAAAATCCGGCGGGCGGCACACCCAGAGCCTGCAGAAACCTCGCCCAGTAATTCACCTGCGCGGCGGTGCTTGCCAGTATCACGATTTCCCGCTCGGTAAAATTTGCTTTCAGTTTGTCGATGAAGTCTCGCGGAAACCGCGGGGATGCCGCGGAAATCAAAACGGCGTATTCCATGGCGATAATTTCCCGGGTAGAAAACGTTTTGACCCCGATCAGATCATCCTGACCCTGCAAAGCCGCAAACTCTTCCCGCGTGATGCCGTATTGATCGTAGTCATAAGCATTCATGTCGATGCAAAAAGGACAGGCAACCCGAAAAGATGCCGCAAGCCGGACCAACTTGAGAAGTCTTTTATCCAGATTTCCATCGTGGTGAGCAACAAGGGCTTCCATGATGCCGGAGCTTAATGCCGCTTTGGGATACCATGCCAGCAGCCTGCCGGGTAAAAGATCCCGGCCCGTGACGATCCTGGAAATCCAGATACCTATTTTCAGGTAAAACGGAATGGACTTTGGCGGATCGATAAATGCGTTCATACACATCTCCTGAGATAATAATCG
>CAZDYR010000306.1:0-3665 GCA_964509625.1 uncultured Smithella sp.
TCCAGCGTGTTATCAGACACTCCTTTTTCGATGAGGAGATGATTTAAATATTGTTTTAACCGGCTGCGCATGGACATTTTTTACGCAAATATGGCGCATATGTAAAGTTTTTTTGTTGACATTAACGGCAATCTTATAGAAAAGAAAAGACAGCTTTCGGACCGGAGAAGCAAGATGAAGAAGATTGTCATAGCGTGCGACCATGGAGCGGTGGATCTCAAGAATGAGATCATCGTTTTTTTCAAAAAAAAGAAGGTCGACGTCACAGATCTGGGAACGAGCGGCAGTCAACCCGTTGACTACCCGGACATGGCGATTGCCGCCTGCGCTGAGTTTAAAAAAGGCGGGTACGATTTCGGTGTTCTGCTTTGCGGCACGGGCATCGGCATCAGCATGGCCGCCAACAAGATCAAAGGCATCCGCTGCGCGCTCATCTCGGATCTGTTTGGCGCCGAAATGGCGAAAGCCCACAACAACGCCAATTTTATCGCCTTTGGCGGCCGAATCAAATATGCCGTACCGGTAACGGACATGATCGATAAATTCATGACCACCGCCTTCGCGGGCGACCGCCATGAACGGCGAATAGCCAAAATGATGGCCATAGAAGAACTCTGCTGAATCAAAAAGGAACGGGGGTTTCTTTACTGACTCAGGCGTGTTTCAGGACAATCCCCTCCACAATGTGGGATACGTTTTCACAACCGTCAATCGCCTCTTCAATCCGCTCAAAGATTTCTTTCCACTTGATCAGTTCAAAAGCGTCCTTTTCCGTGCTAAAGAGACCGGTCATGATACTTCTTAAAACAACATCACCGGCATTTTCCAACGTGTGGATCTCCACACAGCCTTCCAGAATCATCCGGCTGTTTTTCATATTGCGCAGTCCGGGAATGACGCTCTTGATTTTTCGGATTGCCTGAAAGAGAATTTCCACCTGTTTAATGATTGCGTCATCCGGCTTTTTAACCTTGTACATATGAATGCGTATGGCCGTGCCTTCGATGGCGTCCATGATGTTGTCCATCTTATTGACCAGCGCGTAAATATCCTCGCGGTCGATGGGCGTCAGGAAGGTCTTGTGCATCCTCTCGTATGTTTTATGGGCGATGCCATCCATCTCATGCTCGGCCTCCTTGAGCCGGGAAACGCCCGCTTCGGAAAAATCGAGGGCCCGGGCCATGTCGAGAAATAATTGGCCGCCTTCCTCAAGCTTCCGGGCCAGTTCTTCAAAATAATCAAAAAAATTGTCTTCACGAGGAAATAAACGCATCAGACATACCTCCCGCGCAATAATTTTAAAATGGCATTTTGGTTGGTAAGTTTACCACAGGTTAGGTGATCGGTCATCTTTTTTTCGATCATGTTTGATTGACACCGGTTGACCCGGCCCACACCGGGAGCGGATGATGCCCGATACGGAGTGGCTCCGGGTGAAGGGAAGCAAATGAGAGCCGAACTGTTTGAGAACTCAGGGCAGGTCTTCGGCTCTGGCGCAGCGAGCCATAGAGTCACAGTAGCAGGGCATCTTTTCAGGGTATGGGCCAGGTCAACTGCCGCCTCTTAGCATTTCTTTTTCCATTCATTGATCTCTTTACCGAGCATAAAAAACCGGTGCCGTCAATTGGACGGCACCGGCAGAAAGGGAGTGAGAAGAAGGGATTATTTTTTATCTCACTACCCCAGTATCGCCTTCAAATCCTCATCCGGTGTGGTGATCGGTTTGATGGCGAAATTCTCCACCAGAACGTTTAACACATTGGGTGTGATAAATGCGGGCAGCGACGGTCCCAGGCGAATGTCCTTGATCCCCAGGTAAAGGAGTGTGAGCAGAATCGCGACGGCTTTCTGCTCATACCAGGACAGAATCATCGACAAAGGCAGATCATTGACGCCGCAGTTAAAGGCGTTGGCCAGCGCCACGGCAATCTGGATGGCCGAATAGGCGTCGTTGCACTGGCCGATATCCAGCAGCCTGGGAATCCCGCCGATGTCACCCAGGTCTTTGTCAAAAAACCGGAACTTGCCGCAGGCGAGCGTCAGGACCACTGTATCTTTCGGGGCTTTTTCAACAAACTCGGTGTAGTAATTACGGCCGGGCTTGGCGCCGTCGCAGCCGGCCACCAGGAAGAAATGGCGAATCGCCTTTCCTTTGACCGCTTCGATGACGGTTCCCGCCACACCCATGACGGCATTACGGGCAAATCCGACCATAACTGATTTGCCTTCCTTATCGGAGGTGAAGCCCGGAAGCTCCAGTGATTTTTTAATTACCGGCTCAAAGTTGTCGTCGGCAATGTGGGCGACACCCGGCCAGCCGACCAGGCCGCAGGTAAAGATTTTGCTTTTATAGGAATCCCGGGGTTTCTGAATGCAGTTGGTCGTCATCAGAATGGCGCCGGGAAATTCGTCAAACTCTTTGGCCTGATTCTGCCAGGCGGTTCCGTAATGTCCATAGAAATGCGGATACTTTTTCAGCTCCGGATAGCCGTGTGCGGGCAGCATTTCACCGTGCGTATAAACATTAATTCCCCTGCCCTCGGTCTGCTTCAAAAGCCCGGCCAAATCTTTCAGGTCGTGACCGGAAATCAAAATGGCCTTGCCTTTTTTAGCGCCCAGCGGAACGCTCGTCGGCACGGGATGACCGAAAGCGGTCGTGTTGCCGGCGTCAAGCAGTTCCATGGTTCTCAGATTGATCTCGCCGCATTTCAGAACCAAACCGACCCAGCCGTTCAAATCCAGGTTTTCGCGGGCAATCGCGGCCAGGGCTTCCTGAACAAACGCATAGACCTTGTCATCCTCCCGGCCCAAAATTTGAGCATGATCCGCATAAGCCGCGACGCCTTTAATTCCGTAAAGCAGAATCTGTTTGAGCGATTCGATATCCGCATCGGCATCAGCCGTAACCTTAAGCGATGCAACGGCCGCTTGAGCAGCCAGGCCATCAACAGTGGATTGCGGTTTGAAGGTTACAGGAGCCGTCTTTTCATCAATGACCGCACCCGCTGCTTTGGCCTTATCTTTGAGCGCATCACGAAGCGTCGCGCATTTGGCAATCAGTTCAACAAATCGTGCCGGATCGAAATCCACGTTGGTCAGGGTGGAAAACAATGCTTTGACCGTGAAAACATCCACCGCTTTATCCGTGATTCCCGCCTTACGGGCATCCACCGCCACAACCGATAACCCTTTAAGCACGTATACCAGGATATCCTGAAGCGCCGCCACATTCGCGTCTTTCCCGCATACGCCCGCTTTCGAGCATCCTTCGCCTTTTGCCGTCTGTTCACACTGGTTACAAAACATCGCTAAATTTTCCATCCACAATCTCCTTTTAATTTTTAGTTTTTATATCGCTTCATTTTGGATGCATCCTAGCGCATGACCGGCAGTTGCGCCTTGACTTAAGTCAAGCTTCAGTGATATTTTTCCAACAAAGGGAAAATTACATGGATATGACATCAATCATTGCCGGCATTCCCCTGTTTCAGGGCCTGCCGCCCAAACAATGCACGGCTCTGGCGGGCATCGCTCAGCGAAAATATTATTCCAAAGGACAAATTTTTTTTTCTGAGGGCGACGATGCCGTCGGATTTTTCGTTATTCTTTCTGGCAGGGTAAAAATTTTCAAACTGTCCCCGGACGGCAAGGAGCAGATATTTCAT
>CAZDYR010000307.1:0-3638 GCA_964509625.1 uncultured Smithella sp.
ATGGCGTGGTCTGCAATGCCATCAGTTTTGACGCGGCCAATCCGGCTGTTCACGACATGATCCGAAACAGACCCGGTTCGTTCGATCTTGCCGTGCGGGCTGTTGAAGCAACTAAAAAAGCAGGCATTTTGCTGCAGATCAACACGACGGCGATGGAATACAACATGCCCTATTTACCCGAACTGATTGATTTTGCGGATCAAAGCGGGGCGGGCATTATGTTGATGTATCAGCTGGTTGCCGTAGGGCGGGGAGAAAAAATTGAAAAAGCCACATTGAAGAAAAGCGCCAATAAATATTTGAGTGAGTTGATTGCCGAAAAACAAAAAATTGCAAAAACGATCATTGAGCCGGTGGCCGGTCCACAGTACTGGCCTTATCTGCTGGAAAGAGGCGGCATCCGCGGCGGCCTGCCGCTCAAACTTGCCGGACAGGTCTTCCACGGTTGTGCCGCAGGCCGCGGATTTGTTTATATAAAAGCTAACGGTGATGTCTGGCCCTGTCCTTTTGTCGAGATCAGCGGCGGCAATATCCGTGAGGCAAGTTTTCATACGATTTACAGAGATTCGATATTGTTTAAAGATCTGCGTATCCGGGAAGAAAAACTCAAGGGTGTTTGCGGTGAGTGTCAGTACAAAACCGTTTGCGGCGGCTGCCGGGGGCGCGCCCATGCCTACAGCGGTGATTATCTTGCCGAAGATCCTCGCTGCTTTGTCAGGGAAAAAGAGAAAAAATGAATGGTTTGATGCTTCTTTCCGGCGGTGTGGAATCTGTGCGGCTTGAAAAGTGATATTCATAAACGGCATATTCATTCCCAATCATTAGAAAACTAAGTGAAATAAAGCACTTAATGCTCAATCCCGCTTAGGCGGGACAAGTGTTGATTCTCAGCGGCTTGCCGCAATACAATGACATATCTTGCAGAACTCGACAGCCTGCTGCACATGTGGTTGATTAATCGTATTGAGGCATTAAGTATTTGAGCAAACAAACCGATACATTTTTCAAGTTAATTTTATGGTGTTTGCCGGATAAAATATGTTATTTGTTATACATAACGGGTTCGTTGAAGACCATCACCACTATTTCGAATTTGTTTTTAGCTAATTTCATGGGCTGCAGCGTGCAAAAGAAAATAACCGTCGGGATGGATTTGACATTCCTGATTTTCATCATCTTTTTTTTGGGCTGTGCTTCCAGCGAGAGTGTCCTCAATGCGGAAGGAAAACCGGCGGCGGTAAAAAAAGGAAGATCATCTTCTTCTGAAGAATACAATAAACTTCTTGCCAAAACCCAGAAGGCGGGCAGTATCCGTATCATCGCCAGATTGAATATACCGTTTGTTCCTGACGGCCAATTATCCGCACAGGAGGCAACCGACCAGCAAGCCCGGATATCTGAGATGCAGGCTCAATTGTGTGAGGCGCTTTCTGGTTATCATATAAAAGGCATCAAAAGATTTAAGCATTCGCCTTACATAGCGATGAAAGTGGATTCAAAAGCCTTGAGGGCGTTGATTGACAATTCCCTTATATTGTCTCTGGAAGAGGACGCTCCTTTACCACCAGCAATACGCTAGATCAGGAATACGGTTCATTTGCAATCGTCATTCAGAAAAAGGGCAAGAAAATATCACACGGCAAAAGTTTGGAGTATACAGAAAGTGTTAAAAAGAGAATGTGTTTCTGACATGCCTGACGGCATCTTCAAAAGAAAGCTTTACCTGATATTCATTTTCATCTTTACCGTTGTCTTGATGTCGGGCCTCGGCAACGCACCTTTGGCAGGCGGAGAAAACACGTCAAAGGCTTCCGGTAAACTGATGGCCAAGGCGAAAGCGAAAGGCGGTGTCCGCGTCATTGTCAAATTGAATACGTCTTTCCGGCCGGAGGGCCTTTTATCAGCTCCGGGAGCGGCAAAGAGTCAGCAAGCCAGGATATCAAAGATACAGACGCAACTTCACGAAGCAATATCAAAACATAATGTAAAAGCAGTTAAAAAATTCAAACACATACCCTTTATGGTCATGAAGGTGGATTCAGTTGCCTTGAATGCTTTGGTGGCCAATCCTCTTGTGGTATCGATTGAGGAGGATGTCCCAGTACCGCCGGCATTATCAGAAAGCGTCCCTTTGATCAAATCTGATCAGGCTTGGAGCGCGGGCTATACCGGTGCGGGATGGGCTGTGGCCATTCTGGACACAGGCGTTGATAAGACACACAGTTTCATCGGTGCCGGCAAAGTCGTTGCGGAAGCTTGCTATTCGAATTCTCCTGGTTATGATGATGTGACCTCAGTCTGTCCTAATGGTTTAAACTCTCAAACAGGACCCGGCGCGGGGGTCAATTGTTCAATCGACGGATGCGATCATGGCACCCATGTGGCGGGGATTGCGGCTGGAAATGATGCGCTTAACAATAAATATGGCGTGGCCAAAGACGCTAATATCATAGCCATTCAGGTGTTCGCCAGCTTTACTGGAGAAGATTGCACGAGATATGGTTTAGCCTCACCTTGCATATTATCCTTTCAGTCTGATCAGATGGCGGCCATGGAGTATGTTTATGATGATCTTAGAGCGACCCATAACATTGCATCCGTCAACATGAGTCTTGGTGGCGGCAAGTATATGGCCAGTTGTGATTCCGACTCGCGTAAACCCGCTATAGACCTTCTTCGATCTACGGGCATTGCCACGGTCATTTCATCGGGGAATGATGATTATACAGACGGCATATGCGCCCCTGCCTGCGTTTCCACTGCCGTGAGTGTGGGGGCATCGACGGATGGGGATATTGAGGCCTCTTACAGCAATTATCACCCGATCCTGCTGTCCCTTTTCGCGCCCGGCAGTTCCATTAATTCTTCGGTTCCGGGAAACACCTGGCAAAACTGGAGTGGCACATCCATGGCAGCCCCTCATGTAACAGGCGCCTGGGCAATTCTTAAACAAAAGTCACCGACTGCTTCCGTGACCGATTTGTTAAATAATCTGCAGGCAACAGGCGCCCCTGTGGCGATAAAATCAGGCGATCTGCCGGGTGGCGCGGTCCAGAGAATCGATGTATTAGCGGCTCTTGAATCCCTGCATGCCGGCTCTCCTGCCGCGCCGTCTGATTTATCCGGTTTGGTTGAATCTATCAGCGCGATAACCATCAACTGGAAGGACAACTCCACTGACGAGACAGGTTTCAAGATTTCAAGGAAAACCGGGGCAGCCGGAGCATACAGTGATATTTTTACGACCTCTGCTGACGTCACCACTTACTCGGATTCAGGCCTCAGCGAGGGAACGACATACCATTATCGGGTACGCGCCTATAACGCATCCGGAGACTCCGCTTATTCCAATGGTGCAGCTGTGACGACCTGGCTTACCGCGCCCAGCGCTCTGATTGCTTCAGCCGAGTCCTCGTCACAAATCAATCTGAGCTGGACGGACAACTCCAGCGCTGAAACAGCTTTCATCATCAAACGGGCCACTGTATCCGGCGGACCTTACACCGAAGTCGGGACCGCCGCCGCTAATGCAAACACTTACACCGACACGGATCTTTCATTCAACACAACTTACTACTACACGGTTAAGGCTTATAATGATAGCGGCGATTCCAGTGATTCCAATGAAGCATCCGCAA
>CAZDYR010000308.1:0-3633 GCA_964509625.1 uncultured Smithella sp.
TTCGGCCCCCCATGTATTCATCATCAGGCGTCGGTAAGGTTTTTGCTCGAAGCTGACTTTGACCATGTAGACGCGGCATTCCAGACCGAACATCTGGGTGGCCATGGACAGGGCGCTGCCCCACTGTCCAGCCCCGGTTTCGGTGGTGATGCGTTTGGTCCCGGCCACCTTGTTGTAATATGCCATGGGAACGGCGGCATTGGGTTTGTGCGATCCGGCTGGGCTCACGCCTTCGTGCTTGTAGTAGATCTGCACGGGGCAGCCCAGCAGTTTCTCAAAATTGCGCGCGCGGTAAAGGGGAGAGGGACGCCACAGCAGGTACTTTTGCAAGACCTCATCGGGAATGTCGATCCAACGACTCGTAGAGGCTTCATGCTCGATGATGTTCATGGGAAAGATCGCCGCAAGATCATCAGGCGTGACCGGTTGGCCGGTGCCGGGATGCAGCGGCGGTTTCATCGGGGTGGGCAAATCCGCCATAATATTGTACCACTGTCTGGGTATTTCGTGATCATCTAAAATTGTTTTGACCTGTTCCATAGACTCTCTCCTTTAAAAGAATTTATGAGGCGCTTAAGTTTCTGAGTTGCCCGGCGGTACCGAGGCTAAAAAAAATGCCATGGAGCTTTTTCTTCCCACGGCATTTCGATCTGTTTGCGAGTCATGGGAAGGAGCTTCCCTGCCCATGCTCGACTTTTAAGAGCTTATGGGCAGACACTTTTCGTCTGCCACCACCAGTTTTTATTAGGAATCGTTCTCAGCATTTACTGTCTTCAACCTCGATAATGGCTGTGTGCGTAACACAGCCGGGAAAACCTTGTCAAGGAAGAAATCGTGATAAGTGAGTACAAAGATTCGCCTCCGTCTTACATTGTCTTGAACCACCGGCTTTTTGTTGGCCGGCCCCGCCTGTCAGTGATTATATGCTAAAATCATTATATTTTTGATAACATCGGTGAACAGATTCCTTTATTAATGACCATCAGAAAAAATTCTTAAACAGGCCTTTTGTGCAATTACATCTTTATTTTTATAGATACATGCATTAATATAAGATCGAAATATTAAATTAATTAAGAGGAGGTTACTATGACCAAAGTTAGAGATATTCTCAACACAAAGAGTGGCAAGATCATATCGATTTCTCCCAAGGCAACAGTCTATGAATCCCTGGAACTGATGTGCGAAAAAGATATCGGCGCTTTGGTGGTTATAGAAAATAAGAAAGTCGTAGGGATTATTTCAGAAAGGGACTATGCAAGAAAGATTGTTCTTCTCGGGAAAACCTCCAAACAGACCAAGGTGAAAGAGGTCATGTCCCCTCATTTGATTTCCGTCACCCCGGATACCAGCGTGGAAGATGCGATGGTGCTGATGACAGGAAAGCATGTGCGTCATTTACCCGTTTTTGATAAGAATAAAATTGTTGGTGTCATTTCCATTGGCGACGTTCTAAAATCCGTTATTTCCAATAAGGATTTTTTAATTAATCAATTGAGCGACTATATTGCGGGAAAGTATTACTAGCAAATAAACAAAGGCCACAATGCCGGGGAGAATGAAAAGATGAATCAGAGTGAATTTAAAAAAATTATTTCCAACGCAATTCACGAGGAAATTGAGGCGTTCTCATATTATAGCGCCGTTTCCGACAGAGCAAAGGATGTAAATCTCAAAAAGTTGTTTAAAGATCTTGCCTCAGAAGAAGACAAGCATAAAAGGACGCTGGAAGGATATCTTACAAAAGATCTCGGGAAGGTGCATTTTTCAGAGTCTAAGGACTATAAAATTGTGGATGCGCTGCCCACGCCCGCGCTGACACCCGACCTTAAACCCGTTGACGGGCTGGTGATCGCCATTAAAAAGGAACTTGAAGCTATGCAGATGTATACACAGCTGGCTAACACAAGCGACGACGCGGAGCATAAGAAAATTTTTCTGGAGCTTGCTTCCATGGAGCGCGGCCACAAGAGCAAGCTTGAAGACGTTTATACGAATATGGCATTTCCTGAAGCCTGGTAGGATTATTAATTTTCATTCAGGACAAGCGAAAATGGAGATCATCCGTTGGAGCAAAAAGGCAGAGTCGTTTTGGCTCTGCCTTTTTTTTCAGCAGAAAAAACCTCTGCGTCCGGTCCGGTATTCTCTTGCGGCGTTTTGTCGGTCATTTCCCGATTACCATTCACCGATTACAGGTGGAAGAAAATAACAGAATCCTGTATATTGACGGAAATTGTAATTCGCGTGTTTCGCATAAATCATTTTTTCCGGAAAGCCCGGTTTTTCTCAAAAGAGCTCGTTGGTTTGTGTTTGTGTATGTTTCATCCCGCTTAATCCCGGCGAGGGTTCCGTCTCCGCCGCGATTGATTCATTAAGCCTGATCAGGAGGATATTGAATGGAGTCCATTGTTTGCAAGCACTGGCATCACTGTCCGGCCGGGGAAGTTACAACCCTGCTTTCGACAAATCCGGAAAAAGGGCTTTCGCCTTTTGAAGCAAAGCACCGGCTGGAACACTTCGGTCCAAACAGTGTGACGGCCAAAAAGCAGAGAGGCCCGCTCATCCGTTTTCTGCTGCAGTTCCACCAGCCGCTGGTTTACATTCTGCTTGCCGCCGCCGTAGTCACGCTGCTCTTGAGGGAATATGTGGACTCGTCCGTTATTTTCGGTGTCGTCATCGTCAACGCGATTATCGGGTTTATTCAGGAATCGAAGGCGGAAAAAGCCATCGAATCGCTCAAACTGATGATGACCACACAGGCCACCGTTTTGCGCGACGGCAAATGGATTCAGATCGACTCGGTCAATCTGGTTGTGGGCGACATTGTCCGCATCCAATCCGGGGATAAAGTTCCCGCTGACGTCCGATTACTTGCCTGCCGCGATTTGCAGGTGGATGAATCGGCGCTTACCGGCGAATCCGTGCCGGTCGTCAAGAAAGAGGAAGTTCTGGACCCGGAAACCATCCTGGCCGACCGGCGCAACATGGCCTATGCCGGAACGCTCGTCACTTACGGCCAGGCGCAGGCCGTCATTGTGGCTACGGGCGACAAAACCGAGACAGGGCGCATCTCGGAGATGATTGCCGAAGCCGCCGATCTTTCCACGCCTCTGACCATTAAAATTGCGTCATTCAGCAAGGTGCTGTTGATCGCCATTCTGATTCTCGCGGCGCTGACGTTTGGCGTCGGGCTGTGGCGGGGCGAAGGTGTCGTCGATATGTTCATGGCCGCCGTGGCGCTGGCCGTGGGCGCCATTCCCGAGGGCCTGCCTGCCGCCGTAACCATTACACTGGCGATCGGTGTGAGTCGCATGGCCAAACGCAAAGCCATTATCCGCAAGCTTCCCGCGGTGGAGACTCTGGGCAGCACCACCGTGATCTGTTCGGACAAAACCGGCACGCTTACCGAAAACCAGATGACTGTCCGCCGCATTTATGCCGCAGGCGGTTTCTACGATGTGGAAGGAAACGGCTACGCGCCGCAGGGGAAAATTGTCTCAGGCGGCGCGGATATTTCCGGGCTGATGCTCGCGGCCCTGGAGGAGACGCTTTTAGCCGGGCTTTTGTGCAACGACTCGCGCCTTGTCGAAGTGGAAGGACACTGGCGCGTAGAAGGCGACCCGACCGAAGGAT
>CAZDYR010000309.1:0-3614 GCA_964509625.1 uncultured Smithella sp.
GTCCCTGGGCGGGGCGGTGGGTGGAGGATTGATGGCTCTCCTGGGCACCCTCGCATTTAACGCTCTCCGGGGGAGCGGTCAGCAAAAGACCCAGATTCCGGCCGGTCTTCTGGAACCGAAGACGGAAGCCGAACAAAGACAACTGGAACAGAGTTCCGAACTGGTCCTGCGCGCCATGATTAACGCCGTCAAAGCGGATGGCCGGGTGGACCAGAATGAGGTCAACCGGATTATGGGGAAAGTGGACGAAATCGGCATTGATGATGAAGGACGCCGCTATTTGATGGAGCAGCTCGAGAAACCGATGGAAACGGAAAGTCTTATTGCCGCCGCGAAGGGTCAGCGGGAACTGGCGGCGCAAATGTACGCGGCATCTTTGCTGGCCATTGAAGTGGACACCCAGGCGGAAAAAAATTACCTCGATCAATTCGCCTCCGGACTGGGGCTGATGCCCGAGGTCACCGGCCGCATTCAGCAAATGGTCGGGCTGCAGCCGGCATAAACAATAAAATCCTTTGTACCCCGGAGCCCTTATTCCGTGAAGGTTCCGGGGTACAGTCATCCAACCCGTTTTCGGTTGAAAAAACCGACTGTCCTTCGTCACCTGATAACGCCCCGCGTTTCCTCTTTTATCGACAAAAAATCAAAAGACGTTCATTTCATGCGCCGGCAGCTTGTTGCGAGATAGTTGATTGAACGTCTTTCAAAGATCCATGCTCACGGATGAAACAAAGCGCCTCGCTTTTTTCGCGGGTTTTTTTCTTGACAGAGAGGACATGGATCAGTATGGATAAACAAAACAGACCAACATGCCGGGGAGGGACCGTTTGATCGGGAAAAAAGAAGGTTTGGTTATTGCCATTATTTTTCTGGTCGGTCTTTTCCCTTTCCATCATCTTTTATTCCCCTTTTTTTTAAAAACCGCTCCGGATGTTTCCTCGACGGAGGTGGTCGAATCGCCGGATTTGAGATCCATCGAAAGCACAGTCGAGCCGGGAGAAACACTTCTGGCCGTTTTTCAAAAACACGGGCTGCCCGTTGAAGACCTCTTTGCCATGAAGCAGGCGGCGGTCGACGTTCACAGGCTTCACCAGGTTCATCCCGGTCAACCTTACCGTTTCATGGTCGATAAAAACAATTGCGTCAGGTCATTTACCTACGGCATCGACGACAACGCGATGCTGGAGATCGATAAGACCGAAAGCGGATTTTCCGCCCGGAAAAACGGCATTTCCTATGAATCGCGCGTCCTGACTCTGGGCGGCCAAATTGAAGACAGCCTGATCGCGGCAATGGGAAACTCGCGTGAAGAAATCGCGCTGGCCCTGTCGATTTCCGATATTCTGGCGTGGGACGTTGACTTCAACACGGATCTCCGCAAAGGAGACAGATTTAGAATCATAGCGGAAGGCCTGTATATTGGAGGTGCGTTCAAAAAGTACGGGAAAGTGCTTGCCGTCGAGTTCATCAATGACGGCCAGACGCACAGGGCTTACCTTTTCGAGCAAAACGGGAGGGCGGAGTACTTTGATGATGAGGGCAAATCTCTGCGTAAAACTTTTTTGAAGGCGCCCTTGAGTTTTCGCCGCATCAGTTCATTTTATTCCCGCTCCCGCCGCCACCCGATCCTGAAAATCAGGCGGCCGCATCACGGTATCGACTATGTCGCTCCGAGAGGCACACCGGTCTGCGCCACTTCGGACGGGCGGGTTTCCTTTGCCGGTCATAAGGGCGCTTACGGCAAACTGGTGATTCTGACGCATCCGGGCGGCATGCAGACCTATTACGGGCATCTCTCGAGAATCGCCCCCGGCGCCCGGACGGGAAGGTCAATCGGGCAGGGCGATCTGGTGGGATATGTCGGCTCCACAGGACTGTCCACCGGCCCCCATCTGCATTATGAGATGAGGCAGAGCGGCCGGTCCGTCAATCCGGCGTCCGTCAAAATGACGGCGGCTCACCCTGTGCCGCGGTCGCGAATGAGCGACTTTCAACGTCTGACCGCCGCGATGAATCAGACCTTCGCGGCCGCTGTCTTCCGCGAGGCCAAAGACCTGGCAAGTCTTGAAGACGCGCACTTTTCCATTCTTCAGGCTGATGCTTTTTCTCCTTTGCGTTAAACGCGCTTTATGATCCGGGCTTGATCCGCTTTCATCCTTCACGTAACGACATTTCAGTCATGCCTCCCCGACAAAAACGTCGCCATCGTCCATGCCGCCTGCGGCCTGCGTTTGACGACCTGTGCGTCACGCGGCCCTTTTGAACGGAAGACATCCGCGTCGTTTTGTCGTTTGTAATGATTTTTGATCTGATTCAGGCATTTCAATCATAACAATGGTTTACGGTAAAAGACGGCTGTTGGCACGGCCGTTGCTTTGATAGTCAACAAAGTGATCCACTGAGTATTTGTAAACAGCAGCCATGCGTTATTTACCAGGGAAGAGTGACCGGCAGCAGCCGGCTATGATCGGGAAAACGGAGAAGGCAGATGCTGTCATCATTAAAGTTGCTTGATCTCATGGCGGACAATTCCGAGTCCATCGCCCGGAACTGGGCCAGAGACGTCATCCAAAACGCGAAAACTCCTTTTTACCGCTATTTGAATGAAGATTATCTCATTCCCCAGGCCGCCGATTTTTATCGGAAGTTAAGCGGGATCTATACACTTAAAAATCCTTATCCGGCCATTCATGATTTGATGTCCGAATTTGCCGAAAAGCGTTTCAAAGAAGGCGTCCCGCTTTCCGAAACGCTTTACGCCATTATCCTGATGCGCCGCCACATCTGGCTGTATGCCGAATTCCAGGCCATTTTTATAACGATTGCCGAACAGCACCAGGCGCTGGACAGCCAGACGCGAACCACGCTGATTTTTGATTACATCACTTACGCCGTAACGGAAAAATATGTTTCATTAATGGAAAATGCTTCCATGAAAAAATTAAATGAGGTGAACGAACCGTGGCTGAACAAATCAATCAGGGAAAGGTATTATCCATTCGCAGCAGTGTAGTGGACGTCCACTTTCCGGTGGCGCCGCCGATCCGTAACGTGCTCACCGCCGGTGAAAAGGGTGAATACATTATCGAGGTCTTCACGCAACTGGACAACAACACCGTCCGGGGGGTCGCGCTGACACCCACGCAGGGCCTGGCCCGCGGCGCGACGGTAACCGATACAGGCAAGCCGTTCGAGGTGCCCGTGGGGAGCCCGCTTTTGGGGCGCGTGTTCAATGTCTTTGGAAACACGATCGACAAGAAGGGCAATGTGGAAGGCTGTGAAGTCCGGTCCATTCATCGGGAGCCCATTCCGCTCAGGGATCAATCCACGGTCTCCGAAATATTTGAAACCGGCATCAAGGCCATTGACGTGCTGGCCCCGCTGGAGCGCGGCGGCAAGGCCGGCCTGTTCGGCGGCGCGGGTGTCGGAAAGACCGTTTTGATCACGGAGATGATCCACAACACGGTCAGCGGACATGAAGGCATGAGTATCTTTTGCGGAATCGGCGAGCGCTGCCGCGAAGGCGAGGAGCTTTACCGCGAAATGGAGGAAAGCGGCGTTCTGGGGAATACCGTCATGGTATTTGGCCAGATGAACGAACCGCCCGGCGCCCG
>CAZDYR010000310.1:0-3611 GCA_964509625.1 uncultured Smithella sp.
CCAGAATTTCTCCTATGCCCATCACTTCCAACCGGTCTTCCAGGTTTTCCATCTTCACCGCGTCGGAGAGCATCTTGGCACAGTTGGGGCAAGCCACGGCGATGATCTGCGCGCCGGTTTCCAGCGCTTCGCGCACACGCACACGGCTGGCACTGTCTTCGGACGTTCCCAGGATGTCCGTGAAAAAGTTTCCTCCGCCTCCGCCGCAGCAAAAGGCGTCCGGCCCCTGACGGTGCATCTCCACGAGTTCGGCCTTGGGAATGGCTTTAAGGATTTCCCGCGGCGCCTTGTAGATTTGCTGATGACGGCCCAGGTAGCAGGGGTCATGATACGTGATTTTTATCGGCCAGGCTTTCAGCTTGATTTTTTTCTTCTTAATCAGCTCTGCAAGGACTTCCGTATAGTGCAGGACTTTGAATTTTCCGCCCAGCGCCGGATAATCTTTTTTGAAGGTGTTGAGCGCGTGGGGATCAAGCGTGATGATTTTCTTAACGCCTTTGGCCTTGAAGTTTTCAATGTTGGCCTGGGCCAGCTGGGCAAAAAGCCCCATCTCTCCCATAGCGCGCACGTCGTTTCCGTCACAGGCTTCTTCGCTTCCCAGAATGCCGACAGACACGCCTGTTTCAACCAGCAG
Source organism: uncultured Smithella sp. (assembly GCA_964509625.1). GTDB lineage: Bacteria > Desulfobacterota > Syntrophia > Syntrophales > Smithellaceae > UBA8904. The sequence continues at coordinate 635 of CAZDYR010000310.1, forward strand.
CTGTCCCACGCTTTTGGCCATTTTTTGTCCGACTTCATCGTAGGAGCCGACACAACCCGCGTAAAACAGGTATTCCTGGTTGGTGTAGGGTTTAAGCCCCGTCCCTTTGGCCCAGTCTCCCCGCTGGGCCTGCGGCGCTTTGAAAGGATTGCCGTTTGTGGCAATCGCCTTGAAATAGTCGCGCACACCGGGCGGAATCCGGCCTTCGCTTACCAGCTCAGCGCGGGTTTCCTGAAAAATATCCGTCAGGAAATCCTTGAATTTGGGAAAGACGCACTGGGTTTTACAGTTGTCGCAGGTCACGCACGAAAACATGATTTCGGCAAAACGAGGACTGGTTGCAAGCTCGCCTGAAAGCCAGGCGCGGGTCAGCCACATTCTTCCGGCCGGCGAATAGGTGTCCCATCCAAAGGCTTTGTAGGAAGGACAGTTGAAGTCGCTGTAGTCCGAGGGAAATTTACAATAACCGCAGCGGAAGCAGCGATGGACGATCTCTTCATGTTGTATGTGACGTATGTAGTTCATGAGTTCACCTCCCAGTTGCCGGGATTCATAATGCCCTGCGGATCGAGATTTTTCTTGATCATCTGCAGGAGTTTGAGGGCATTGGGCTCCATCTTCTCCATCAACATTTTCTGTTCCTTGAAGTTGGGCTTCCAGGGAATGCCGCCCATGTCCAGAGCAAAGGTCATCGCCTCGTCAAGGGCTTTCTCCACCCGCTCCATCATGGCCGCGTCATCGCGGTTGAAAGCAAACGATATGCTGAACATCATGGAATGACCGCCGGAAATGAGCCGCGCCGCGCTGGCGTAGAGAACATTGTACTTTTGGGCCAGTTCCACGACCTTGGCGGCGTACTGCGGGTAATGTTCAATCAGCGCGATAGGCCCGGAATATTCAAACCCGCCGCCTTTGGGCACATCGGCAAAATCGGCAATGTTGCGGCCGGGCATTTCCAGAAGCGCCGGCTTCATATACTGAATCGACATAAAGCCGCCGTCTTTGGAATCCATAAATTCCTGAAGACAATCCCAGATCATTTTTCGTTTGAATTCGATCTCATCTTCCGTATCGCCGGTGAAAAAGATCGTCACATGAAAGTTGCCCAGAAACATTTGCGGTTTGGGCTGGAACCAGACGTTGATGTCTTCGAGCATTTCCAGATGCGTAAGCTTGTAGAGAATTTTCGGAACCAGATCAACCCGGTCGGTAACGAACAACTCCACGTCGCGGATTTTCTTGTTCGGGAAGAGTTTCAGGCCGACTTTGGTGATGATGCCCGTTGAGCCCAGCCAGCCCAGGAACAGCCCCGACAGATCCGGCATCGTCGGGCCTTTCGAAAACCAGTAGGGCCCGATGGACGGCGAGCCGATCCGGCAGATCTCGCCTGTGGGCAGCACCACTTCGAGCCCCGTCACCATATCGGAATTAAAACCGTACTGATTGGTCAGCCGCCCCTGGCCGTGCAGGGAGACATTGGCGGCGATCGTTGTGGTGGGTGGCGCGTCGGGAAGACTGTGGCGCAAGCTCGGATGGTTTTTCTGTAAGTAAGCTTTGAGCGCACCCTGGGACGTTCCACCCTCTAAAACGGCGTAGCGGGCCATGGCGTTGACTTCCAGAATTTTGTTCATCCGCTTCATGTCCAGCACGATACCGCCTTTGAGCGGAATTACCAGGCCCGCGAGCGACATGCCGTTGCCCATCGGGACAACGGGGACCTTTTCGCGGCCGGCGAGTTGAACAATCTTCTGGACTTCTTCGGTCGTTTTAGGCGCAACGATGTAATCGGGTTTGTGCGCCGCCAGCACGCCGGGATCGCGCGAATAAAACCAGAGTTCTTCAGGCGCGTTGGAAACGCCTTTTTCGCCGACAATTTCGATCAGGGATGTGAGAATGTCGCTCATGATGCAGCCTCCCTTCCTTTTTCACCGATAGCCATTTTGCACAAGTCGATGATATGCGTAGGCTTAAGCCCGCGTTTGGCAACTCTCTCCGACATGGACGACTGACAGGCCGGGCAGTTGAAAACGCAGTATTCGGCGTCGACTTTCAGCATGTCGTCGATGTTGCGCTTGAGCACATCGTCCGCCAATTTATAGCCGGAAACGGAGCGGAGAATTTCCGCGCAGCAAAGCGCGTTTTCATCCTGATAGGTTCTTTTCGGCGCTTTGACGCCGATGAGCTTGAAGATTTTCTTCACCAGCGGCAGTTTGTCGGGGATCAGGCGGTTGGAGCAGGGGCGCTGGTAGGCGACGGTGATATTGAGCGGCTTGATTTTATCTTTGAGCTGTTTCATCCGCTCGTAAAGATAATCCATGTAGTAAACCGGCTTGAAAGGCACTTCCATGCCATAGGCTTGTGCAATGGACGTCAGTGTACCGTAACACTCATCATGCAGGCAGATGACTTCCTTGACCCCGAGCTTGCGGTAATTCTCAATGACCACGGGCAGCCGTTCCTTGATGACCGACATGCGGGCAAAATGCGTGTGAACCGCCGGGCACATGAATTCCGCGCCGAAAACGCCGGCGGAAGCGACATCCTTGAAAATCTCTCCTGTGCCCAGCGGGCCAAGATCGGGAATGTAGCAGCACGACAGCGCCTTGTCTTTCACGTCGCCCGCCAGGTACTTCCCCTGCATCTTGGTCATGTTGATCCATTGGGTCGTGATGGGACGGGGCGCGGTGAACATGCCTTTTTCCTCGCGTTTCTCGGAAATCAGATAGAAGGGATGATTGCCCCTCTGGCAGTACTCCTCACAGGCATAGCAGGTGACGCACTCGGTTAACACGCGGGAATCCTTGCCCTTCATGATTTTCATCATTTCCCCGTGCGCTTCCTTGTGCCCGGCAAACGTCATGTACTGACACTTGAGCAGGCAGTCGGCCGAGCGGCAGGTCGCGCAGACTTTTTCATTGAATTTCAATTGATACATGAAGCACCTCCAGAATTAAAACATCCGGTTGACGGACACCGT